>JADFHH010000003.1:18486-19826 GCA_022567275.1 Pseudomonadota bacterium
AACGACTATCCCGCGCGCGGCGAAGTAATCGACCACCAGGCTGCGGCGGAATAGGTGCGGGGCGAGAAAGACGAAGAGCGCGCTCAGAAGGTGACGACGCTGCGAAGCGT
The DNA here is from genome assembly GCA_022567275.1 of Pseudomonadota bacterium. GTDB lineage: Bacteria > Pseudomonadota > Alphaproteobacteria > Rhizobiales > Methyloligellaceae > UBA2767. The sequence continues at coordinate 18,597 of JADFHH010000003.1, forward strand.
TTCGCCGGACTTCAGGGCGTCATAGGCCTGGTTGATTTCCTCGAGCGGGTAGCTGCGCGTGAGCAACTCATCCAATTTGAGGCGGCCGGCCCGATAAAGGTCGATCAACCTGGGAATGTCGGTTTTCGGCGCCGCCGAGCCGTACAGCGATCCGGTCAGCACCCGCTCCTCATAGACCAGCGACAGCGAGGGCACGCTCACCTCGGCGGTCGTTGGCGTGATCCCTACCACCATCGCCACGCCGCGCTTGGCCAGGCAGTCGTAGGCCTGGCGCATGGTGACCGGAAGCCCGACGACTTCGAAGGCGTAGTCCACACCCCGGCCGCCGGTGAGATCGCGAATCCGCGCGACCGGGTCTCCGGCGGAGGGGTTCAGCGTATGGGTGGCGCCGAAATTTTTCGCATGTTCAAGGCGGCTTTCGAGCAGGTCCACGGCGATGATTTTCCCGGCCCCTGCCAGGGCGGCGCCTTGCACCACGTTGATACCGACGCCGCCGGTGCCGAAAACCGCCACCGTGCGCCCTGGTTTTACCTGGGCCGCGTTGACCACCGCGCCCACCCCGGTAATCACGGCGCAGCCAATGAGGGCGGCAAGTTCGAGCGGAAGGTCGTGCGGGATTTTCAGCACCGCCTTCTCGGGAACCACCGTATAATTGGAAAAGCTGGACACGCCGGCAAAGTGTTTTATCTCCTGGCCGTTGAACCTGAACCGGCTGGTGCCGTCCGCAAGGTGTCCTGACCAGCGAATTTCGGTTCCAGCCGCGCACAGCGCCGGCCGGTTCCCGGTACAGTACTCACACTCACCGCACGACAGCCGCCACAGCGGGATCACATGGTCCCCCGGCTTCACCGAGCTCACGCCCGCGCCCACATCGGCGACGATACCGGCGCCCTCGTGGCCCAGGATCGCGGGAAGCGGCGCGTTCAGGTGACCGGTCATGACGTGAAGATCGGAGTGACAGACCCCGCCCGCCACCATCTGGATGCGCACCTCGCCGGGACCTGGATCCTGTACATCGACTTGGCAAATCTCCAGCTTCCGGCCGATTTCAAACAGTACCGCCGCCTTTGATTTCATCGCTCAACTCCTGCCCCTTTGTTTCGCCGCAAACGCTTCGCCAACTCTATCCCTTGCGCCCTGAAAGGCAATGCGCCGGGCGGGGGATAGTCCAAAAGCGTGCAGTTTGCACCCATATCCTGTTTCGTCATACCCGCCCCCCTGTTTCGTCAT
>JADFHH010000172.1 GCA_022567275.1 Pseudomonadota bacterium
TGGCCGGTCTCGTACTTCTGTTCCATGACGTAATAGATCGCCTTCATCACATCCTCCGTCCGGCAGCCGCGGGCCATGGGGACCATCTCCTCGTAGGCGCGCCGGACATCTTGGACGGTCTTGGCGCCGGGGATCTTCTTGGCCCGGAGGTATTGAACAAACAGTCCGTTATCCGGGTCCGACCACAATGGCCCGTCCAGGAAGTTGCCCGGGCAGATCGAGTTGACCTTGATGCCGTCGGTGACCAGTTCCATGGCGAAGCTTTGCGTCAGCCCCACGCCAGCGAAGAAACCGGGGTCGGCTTCCTCATAGACCAGGATATCGTTTTCGGGCGGCGTGCCGATTGTGTGGCGAAAAATCCGGCTAGGCCGGTGGTTGTCATCGAGTTTGGCATAAAACAGCGTTTTTCCGTCATTGGCCCACACGCCGCCGCCATTGGTATCGGCAATGGGTGCGCCGATCTGTTCGCCGCTGTCGATATCCAGCACCCGAAGCGCGTAATATTCCGAACCCTTGGTGTCGCTCGCCCAGGCCACCAGGCGATGGTCGGGGCTATGGGCAACGCCGCCAATCCTGAAATAGGCATGGGGGGCGGCCAGTTTGTTGCCGTCTATCAAAATCGTCTCGTCAATGGCATCGCCATCGCGCGCGCTGCGGCAATAGAGGGGATGCTGACCGCCGGTGACATAACGGGCGTAGTAGGCGAAGCGCCCATCGGCGGCGGGCACGCTTGAATCGTCTTCCTTGATGCGCCCCTTCATTTCCGCGAACAGCTTGGCCTGCAATTTGTCCGTACCGGACATGACGGCCGCCATATAGGCGTTCTCCGCTTCCAGATAACCGCGGATACCCGCATCCAGAACGGATGGGTCGCGCATAACCTCCTGCCAGTTATCCGCGCGCAGCCAGGCATAGTCGTCTACCCGTTCAAACCCGTGGCGGGTGTCACGAAGGGGCCGCTTTTCGGCAACCGGGGGTGCTGGCGGGGTGCTGGGTTTGCTCATCGTGTCATTCGTCGCCAGGGTCCATGGTCAGCGCGACGCCGTTGATGCAGTAGCGCAAGCCCGTCGGCTCGGGACCATCGGGGAAAACGTGGCCCAGATGAGAATCGCAAGACGCGCAACGCACTTCCGTTCGCCGCGAAAACAGCCTGTTGTCTTCATGTTCACTCAAGGCGTCATCGGATACCGGCGAATGGAAACTCGGCCAGCCGGTGCCGGAATCGAATTTCGCAGCCGATCCGAACAGCGGTTCCGAGCAACACACGCAGCGATACATGCCTTGGGCTTTACTGTCATGGGAGGGGTGAGAGAATGCCGGCTCGGTTTCGTGCCGCCGCGTCACGGCATATTGCTCGGGCGTGAGCTGGAGTTTCCATTCTTCATCCGGTTTCGTAATTCCTGGTTGCTTGTTGCTGTCACTCATACCGCCTTCTCCCGTTCACATTTGCGCGCATATTATTAGGCCATGAACACACGAATGTCGTACACTTCTGTTTAGCAAGTGGCGATTCTTAAGACAGACTCGGATAATTTGAGCAACATGAGCGATATCAACGCCCCATTGCCCTATGCGGAACCGGCTGAGGATTCGTCCGACCGGGGGCGAGGCATAGGGCTACTGGTTCTCCTCGCGATGGGGCTGGCCATGGCGGCGATGGCGCTGGCCATGTTGAATCGCGAACAGGCTGAACCCTTTGTGCTCGCGGTTCTCGCCGGTTTGTCCGTTGTCGGCGTGTTCGCATTGTTTGCCGGGGCGGTCGGGATTTTGCGTTTCGGCGCGCGTACAGGGCGCAACGACATCACCAGGGCGCTGGCCGATAATCTTCCCCATGGCGCGCTGATCACCACGTCGCGCGGAACAATTATCTACGCCAATGAAGCCTACATCCGGATCATCGGCGCCGCTGAAACGGATGGGGCGGTCACCATCGAGCGCGCCTTTGCAGGCAATTCGCGCATCGCGGAGCAAATTTTCCGTCTGACGCGCGCCGCGCGCCAGGGCGGCGTGGGCCAAGAGGAATTTTCCGTTTCCGTTAGAGACAAAGCGAAGTCAGAAGATGGCGAGACCGCGACGCGGTGGTTGCGGGTTTCAGTGCGCCAGATTCCCACGCGGCCCGGAAAATCCTCAAGCCCCGCGCGCACGTTATGGCTGGTGAGCGATATCACTTCAGAGCGTGGTTCCGAAGACAGGGCGTTTGAGAATTTACAGCAGATGATCGGCTATCTCGACGGTGCGCCGGCCGGTTTCGTCTCCACCGATTCAGATGGCAAAATCGGCTATATGAACTCCACGATGGCGCGTTGGCTGGGGCGCGAATTGTCGGAAGTGGCCGATGGAACGCTGCAGTTGAGCGACATATTGCTCGGCGATACGGGTGCATTTCTGACGCAATCGGGAGACGAGTCCGGTCCGGCGAAAAAGCGTGAGCTTGAAGCCGATCTGGTGCGCCGTGACGGCACCAGTTTCTTGGCAAATATTCTCTACCGTCCGCCGGCGCCCGGCGAAGGTGCGGCCGGCCTGTCACATCTGATCATTCTCGACCGCATGTCCGAAGAGAGTGACGAGGGCGACTCGCATGCAGCCAAAGCGCGTTTCTCGAGGATGTTTCATGCCACGCCCATCGCCATCGCCACAATCGATGAGCGCGGGCGTATCGGCGACACCAATGCTGCATTCAGGCGCATGTTTGCCAGCGCCGGGGCGGCATATAAGGCCGGCAAGACAGCCCTTGCGGATCTCGTTGCCGATGACGGCAAGGATGATTTGAGCAAGGCGCTTGACGCGGCGAGATCCGGACAAGTGGATATCGAACCCGTCGATCTCGTGTTAGGCGATCAAGGGGAACGCAACGGACGTTTCTATTTCAGCTCAATCCCGGCCATTGGCGATGAGCAAGCGGCCGTGATCGTTCATGCCATCGACACCACCGAGCAGAAGGCATTGGAAATGCAGTTCGCCCAGGGTCAGAAAATGCAGGCCGTGGGGCAGCTGGCGGGCGGCATTGCCCATGATTTCAATAATGTTCTGACCGCGATTATCGGTTTTTCCGAACTCCTTCTGGCCAACCACCGGCCCACCGATCCCGCCTTTCAGGACATAATGAACATCAAACAAAACGCCAACAGGGCGGCCGGTCTCGTGCGCCAGCTATTGGCCTTTTCGCGGCAGCAAAGGCTGCGCCCGCAGATCCTCTCACTCAACGACGTGCTGGCCGAACTCACTATTCTGCTCTCTCGCCTGTTAGGCGAAAAAATCAAACTCGATCTCCGGCATGGCCGTGATTTGTGGCTGGTCAAGGCGGACCTGCACCAGTTTGAACAGGTGGTTATCAATCTGGCGGTGAATGCCCGTGACGCGATGCCCGATGGCGGCAAGCTCACGGTGCGCACCGCCAATGTCACGGAACGCGAATCGGCGCAGCTCGGTCACAAGGGCATGGCGCCCGGCGAATATGTGCTGTGCGAGATCACCGATACCGGATCAGGTATGACCGCCAAGGTCATGGAGAAGATTTTCGAACCCTTCTTCACCACCAAGGAAGTCGGCAAAGGCACCGGGCTTGGCCTCTCGACGGTCTACGGCATCGTCAAGCAGACCGGCGGCTATGTGTATCCCAGGTCCGATGGCCCGGGACAAGGCACCACCTTCTTCATATATTTACCCCGTGCTATCAGCACCGAAGCGGAAGAAGAAGAGAATGCTAAAATTGACGAGGAGCTGTCCGGGGAGGACGATAGCGGCAAGGATCTGACCGGGACCGGGACGGTGCTGCTGGTCGAGGACGAGGAAGCCGTGCGTTCATTCGCGGTCCGGGCGCTTTCCTCACGCGGTTATGAGGTGCTGGAGGCGGGAACCGGCGCCGAGGCGCTGAAGGTGCTCGAGGACTATGATGGCGATGTCGATCTGGTCATCTCCGACGTGGTCATGCCGGAAATGGACGGACCGGCATTGCTCAAAAAACTGCGCGAGACAATGCCGGATATCAAATTCATTTTCATCTCCGGTTATGCGGAAGAAGCCTTCAAGAATAATCTGGAAGACGCTTCGAGCTATGCCTTCCTGGCCAAGCCATTCTCGCTGAAGCAACTGGCGAGGGCGGTCAAGAAAGCGCTGGAAGGCGAAACCTGACCCTTCGCAATAAGAAAAAGAAAAAAAACAAACGCAAAGGCCCTTTCAAGGTCTATCGCGAAGGCGGCTGGCTGCTGTATTTCTGGCACGGCATGGGCGTTGTCACCTGGGCCAGGCTTCTCGCCCGCGGGCGCTTCGACATCACCCTCAACTGTGTGCCGAACATCCTCACCGTCAGCCTCTGGGCGCCGGTCAATTCGCTGCTCTACATCGTTTCGGAAATGATTTTTGGCGCCCGCGCGAACCGCCATGAAATCAGCCCCGCGCCGCTGTTCGTCATCGGCCATTGGCGCTCCGGCACCACGTTGCTGCATAATCTGCTGGCGTGCGATCCAAGCCACGGATATCCGACCACCTATCAGTGCTTCTTCCCCAATCATTTCCTGCTGACCGGCGGGGCGGCGGGCAAATGGTTCAACGTGTTCCTGCCCAAAAAACGACCCATGGACAATGTGCCGGTTGGCGCCGGCCGGCCGCAGGAGGACGAGTTCGCCTTCGCCAATATGGGCATGGGCACCCATTATGTGACCCTCGCCTGGCCGCGCCACGGGCCGCAAGGGTTGGACTATCTCGATCTGGTCAATCTGGGCGAGGAGGCGCGCGCCACATGGGAGAGGGGATTTTTGTGGTTTGTGAGGCGCTTGTCCTACAGGCAGAAAAAGCGGCTCGTCATGAAATCGCCCGCGCACACCGCGCGCATAAAAACGCTTGTGAAACTTTTTCCCGATGCCCGCTTCATTCACATCTCGCGCCACCCGCTGAACATCATTCCCTCGACGGTGAAACTCTGGAAAACGCTCGATTCGGTGCAAGGGCTGCACAATCCGGCACGGGATGACCCCTGGATGGAAGAGTTTGTGTTCAGCGTCTTCGAGACGCTTTTCAAGCGCTATGACGAAGACCGGGCGCTGATCCGCGATGGTCATCTCGCCGAGATATCCTTCGAGGATCTGGCCGCCAACCCGAAAAAAGTGATGCGGGATAT
>JADFHH010000173.1 GCA_022567275.1 Pseudomonadota bacterium
CCTTTTTACGCACAAGAGTTCCCTCTTCGCGAATATTCCATTTCAATGCCCAGACCTCGCGCTTCTTCGATACTGTCAAAGTATGCTCGACACGAGGCCATCACATTAGGATATGTGCAGCCTGCATATGACCCGGCGCATTAGCCCATTAGGGTGGCAGATAGATGACGCGCAAGCCGGTATCATCGATAGCAACGACTTGATGGGGCCGACGAAAAAAGTCGGTGTCAGCACTTAGAATGGCATGGCCGCCGTCATTTGCGAAGGCTGTGGCCCAATATTCATCCTTCTTTCCTTTATCCCCAACGTCAAGGATGCTCGTTAGCTCAAAATCGTGACTCAGGACTAGTTCGTTCACAATCCGAACGATTGAAGGCGCTACATGCTCGTCAGCGCGTATCCTCAAGCGGCCATCCTGATTTCAAACTCGATGGCCTCATCGACTTCGGCACCAGAAACGCCCCACCACGCGGCGACCCGCTTGCGATCACCTTTTTCAGCGCGCCACTGACGATAAATCGCATCCGTGGGCACACGCGAATCCCCCATTACAGGTTTCCCGTAGGCGTAACGCGGATTGACTACGACGTTCGGGCAATCATTTTGCAGTGGTCGCCACTCTTCAGCCAATGATGTTTTAGCGTCGAACGCCACGCCTTTGGCCAAAACAGTTTCAATAGCATCATACATTTCATACTGACCGCTAAGAAGCTCGCGAATTCTGATCCCCTCGTTTTCTGAAAATTGCTCGAATATTTTACGGCGATCTGTCAGATATTCTGCATTAGACAAGGCAAATGGATGCAGCGTTTTAAACTTCTTTCTAGCAACTTCCGCCACCTTGCGAAGGTATTGCAGACTTAAACCCTGAGATCGAAAATGCTCAACAAAGCGTATCTCGATTAGGTCCCAAAAACTGAGTTCCTGGCTTTTACTTATCGGGTCGTAATCACGGGCAATTACAGCCTCACAAGCGTCATCGCCAGAACGCAACCACCTATAAATCCGCTGCCTGTTGTCGATCCGTAATAGACGCGCGGCCTCGCCCACGGTGTAAAACCCGCCAAGCAATGGATCTATTTCGTTTGCTGCTACGCTCATGATGAGTCCCGATACTTTAAACTATTTCCTACTACCCTTACGAGCGCCACATCAGCCTACTTAACATCGATACGGCGACGCTCATTATACCTGAAATCGCATTTTACACATATCTCCTAAGATGACGTTGACTACAATACCAGGGTCAGCCCTTCTCGTCGCCCTTCAGCGGCACGCCATACAGCTCAAGCCGGTGATCGATGAGCTTGTAGCCCAACTGCCGCGCGATGGCCTCCTGCAACTGTTCCACCTGTTCGTTGCGGAACTCGATAACCCGCCCGGAGCGCATATCGATCAGATGGTCGTGATGCTCCGATGCCACCTGCTCATAGCGCGCGCGCCCGTCGCCAAACTCGTGGCGCTCCAATAATCCCGCCTCTTCGAACAGCCGCACGGTCCGGTAGACGGTCGAGAGCGAAAGATGCTTGTCCACCGCGCTCGCACGGGCGTGCACCTCTTCGACATCGGGGTGATCGTCAGCCTCGGACAGGACGCGGGCGATGATGCGGCGCTGGCCGGTCATGCGCATGCCGTGATCCCGGCACAGGCGCTCCAGCCGGCTTTGCGGAATTTTGGGCTTGGGCATGGATGGCTCGCCAAATTGCCTCTTTTCACTCAAGCATTGTAGCCACAAGCCGCATACCGCGTCCACAATGCCGCCTCAAACGCGCCGTGGCACCGCCTTGCCCCCACATCTCCCTTGCATGTTCGCGCTTCGCGAACATGCAAGGGAGATGTGGGGTTCATGGTTAACCCAATCCAGCCCGGTAACCCTAATTCATCAGCCAAATATAACACTGGCCGGATATCTGCTACGTTGCCGTCAATCGCGTCCGCACGGCGCGAAACGATACGCGTATCGCTTTGGGAGTAGCGCAAATGTTCATCCGTTCATTATCCGTCCTGGGCGCCGCCGCCGCCATGCTGGCCGCATACAGCACCGATGCCGGGGCCTTTGGCCAATCTTACAGGAGTGGCGGCGCATATAAGGTCTGTTACCGGAAGGTGGTCATACCGCCGGTGTACAGAACAATCACCGAGCGGGTCATGGTCCGGCCGGCGGTATGTGCCCAGCACCGTACTCCGCCGAGCTATGGCGTCACCGCGCGCGAAGTCGTGGTGCGGCCCGCCACTCAGATCGTGCGTACCAGGCCGGCGGTTTATGGCTCGGTCCAGGAGACCAGAATGGTGCGCCCGGCGCGCACCCGCTGGACGCGCTCACGTTGTGTTGGCGCGGATTACCGCTGCGCCGTCACCACCCCGGCGAAATATCGCACGCACGCAAAACGCGTCGTGATCGCGCCGCGCAGCACCTGGGTCGAGACCCGGCCCGCGGTCAAACGTGTGGTCCGGCAACGGGTGATGCTGCATCCCGGCTCCATGCGCCAGGTGTGCCAGCCAGCCATCTACCGGACGGTGACCCGGCGGGTGATGGTGAGCCCAGGGAGCGTGCAATGGGTGCCGGTCGCATATCCCGGGCAAGCGGCGGCCTATCAGCGCACGCCTTATTCTTCCGCACCGGCCACTCGACTCGCTCGATACAGCCGCGCTCCGCACAGGCCATACACGCCCTATAAATAACCCCGGCGCAGCCGAGCCAAACGATTGGGAATAATTTTCCTGAAAAGGCGGTGCGCCGGAACTGGCGCGCCGCTTTTTTTGTGTCGGCCAATCCCCCGTAAACGAAGTTGTAACACTGTAAAGTATACAACTATAGATTGCAGGAACGCATTCGGGGGGAAGCTATGCCAAATTCCGTAGATATCAACACGCGCCAGGTGCGTGGCGGTGTCCTCCTCGCATGTGTGGCGATAGGCGCCTGCATCGCCGCCTCCTCCTGGGTGTTGAGCGGCCTGAACTGGCATGGCGACGCGCAGCTTCATACCGAGACGGAGATGCTGGCGACGATGCTGGCCCTCGTGGCCGGGTGCCTGGCCATCGTCAATTATTACAGCCAGAGAAATGCTCTGCTGCTGTTGCTCGGCGCGGCGTTGTTAGGGACCGCCACGCTCGATGGTTATCACGCTTTCGTCACCTCGGACCATTTCAGGCATTATATGCCATCGGATATGCCATCGCTCATTTCGTGGAGCTGGGTTTCCTCGCGCTGGTATTTGTCGGTGTTCCTGTTTGTTTCCGCGATTGTTTTGCGAATGAATTTCGGGCCGAGGATTGCGACGTTTCGCGGCGAAATGATCGTCTTTGCCATCGCCGCCTCATTCACCCTGATATCCCTTCTGTTCTTCCTCTACGCGCCTCTGCCGCGTGTCTATTATCCCGAAATGGTGATTCACCGGCCCGAAGAGCTTGTGCCGGCACTGTTTTTTTTGCTGGCGTTGATCGGCTTTACCTGGCGGCGGAACTGGACCGGCAACCCGGCGGAATACTGGCTTGTGATCTCGCTGGTGGTCGGCTTTTGTGCGCAGACCATCTACCTGCCATTCTCAGCCACCCTTTTCGATCTCGAATTCGAAGCAGCGCATTTTTTCAAGATCGTCAGTTATGCTCTGATCTTCGCCGGGCTGCTCAAAAGCATGCACCTCAAATACCGCCAGCTCGTGACCAGCGAAGAAAAGCTTGAGCAGCAGTCCCTGATGTTGAACTCCGTGCTTGAGAATATCAGGGAAGGCATCAGCTACTATGACAGCGATCTGCGGCTCAGACTTTGCAATAACAACTATTTCAAGATGCAAGGCATCCCGAAGGACAAGTTCGGCATCGGCGACAGTCTTGAGGACATTTTTCGCTACCGGGCCAGGCGCGGTGAATATGGCGCGCGCGACGTGGAAGAGGTGGTCGCGCAAAAGGCCAGCCTCGCCCGGGAGTTAAAGCCACACAAATATGAACATACCCGCCCCGATGGCCAGGTCATTCTGGTTACCGGCAACCCCATTGGCGACAGCGGCATGGTGGCGTCCTATCGCGACGTTACCGAGCGCGTGAAACAGGAACGCCAACTGCACGACTCCGAGCAGACGCTACAGATACGCGTGCGTGAGCTGGAACAGCTCAAACACGCGCTGGAACACAAGACACAGGATGCCCAGCGCATGGCGGAGGATCTGCGCCAGGCGCAAAACGTCCAGCAGGATGCCATCGAGAACATCTCCGAAGGGTTTGTATTGTGGGACAGCGATGACCGGCTGGTCATGTGCAACAATGTGTTCCGCGTGATCTATTGGGAACTGGCCGACGAGATAGACAAGCTGCCGACTTTCGCCGAATTCATCGCCATGACCTATCAGCGGGGCATCAGGGAACTTCCCGAAGACAAGTCTCTGGAGGAGGCCATCGCCGCGCGCACCGCCAAGCACCGCCAGTCCGTCGTCGCGTTTGACGAGGAGCTTAGCGACGGGCGCTGGGTGCGTATCTCCGAGCGCCGGACAGCCGAAGATCGCATCGTCGGCATCGTTACCGATATCTCCGACCGCAAAGAGCTGGAAGACAAGATGAAGCGGTTGGCCGAGAACGATGCGCTCACCGGGTTGCCGAACCGGGTTCTGTTTCAGGACCGGCTGCAACAGGCGATCGATCAGGCTGACCGCCTGAATTCGCTTGTCGCCGTCATGGTGCTCGACCTCGACCGCTTCAAGGACGTCAACGACACCATGGGACACCCGGCGGGTGATGAGCTTCTGGTTCAGGTGGCCAGACGGCTTGAGGAATGCGGCCGCAAGACCGACACCATCGCGCGCCTCGGCGGTGACGAGTTCGCCGTCATCGCCACCAATCTGAAATCGCCTTTCGACGCCGAGCATCTGGCGCGCCGCATCGTCGATGCGCTGCGCAAACCGTTCCACTTATCGGAAAATGAGGTGCATACCGCCACCAGCATCGGCATCAGCTTTTACCCGGCCGACGCGGGTGGAACCAATGAGCTGTTGCGCAACGCCGACATCGCCCTCTACCGGGCCAAGGCGGAAGGCGGCTCACTCTACCGGCTGTATGACGCCGATATCGATTGCGAGGCGCAAGCCCGGCAGAAAGTGGATGGCGAACTAC
>JADFHH010000174.1 GCA_022567275.1 Pseudomonadota bacterium
AGCCGCGGATAACGCAGTTGCAGCGCGTCAAAGGCGCGCAGCGCCTCATGCGGGCTTTGCCGCGCCGCCACCTGAACCAGATATCCGCCGGGGCGGGGATTGGTAACCGGGTAAGGAAGCGCTGCCGTGATCTCAGCTACTGCCGGTCCGGGCAATTGTACCGGGGGGATGGGGCGACGCAAACGCGGCCTGTTCGGCGTGACCGGCGCATAGACCGGAGCGGGACGCGCGACAGGCGCCACCATCGCCATTTTGCGTCTGTGAACCGGCTTTGGCGCTGGGCGCACCTTGGCGATGGCCATCGGCGGCGCGGGCGGGAGGATCGGTTCGGCGCGGGTCCAGTATTTGGTCCGGCACGGCCAGCCGTTTTTCAGACATCCCTTGATCTCGACTTTATCCCGGCCGAGCTTGAGATGTTTCAAATAATAAAGCTTGCCCGCGTCGGGATCGTAAATATAGCCCCGCCAGGTGTTCGGGGCAATTTTCTTTACGTCAACGAGCACGTTGATGCCGACCACGGGCCGGTCGCGCAGAGAGGAGTCCCGATTGTTCTCATCGCGCCAGGGATTGCCGTTTTTATCCAGCGCGTCCTTCAGCCATACGAGCTCGCCGCACAGGCTCTGTTCGCCGCATTCGCGCAACTCGATCTTGCCGTTCTCGTCGCTATTCAACCAGGTTCCAAGATCCGTATCTGTAACCGTATCCGCCCGGACGGACGTGGCGGCTACGAGACCGGCCGCGACGAGCGCGCAGGACGTCAATACCGCACGGCGCTTCCATGCCCTACTCCCTGTCCGCCCGGTCGTTGCCTTCACGTTCCAGTTCCAGTTCCTTCAATGCCGGTCGCGCGGCTCTTCTTCCCTGAGTCGCTTTTATCAGCCAATTGTGGCGAATCGCCCGATTGTGTCCGCAATTCAGTTGATTCAATCTTAACGCGCGGTGATTTTCCAGCGGCGCTTTCCAGTATCACTGTCACCCCCATGCCGCCCGCGGTGCACACCGAGATCAGCCCTCTGGCCTTCGGCCTGGCGGCCAGTTGCTTGGCCAGTGCGCCAATAATTCTGGCGCCAGTCGCGGCAAAAGGATGGCCAAAGGCGAGAGAGGAGCCTTTAATATTTAATTTTGCCCGGTCGATGGCGCCCATTGGTTTGTCGCGGCCAAGCACGCGCTGGCAATAATCCGCCGATTCCCATGCTTTGAGCGTACACAAAACCTGCGCCGCGAAAGCCTCGTGAATTTCATAGAAATCGAAATCTTTCAACTTCAGCCCGGCACGCTGAAGCATTTTTGAAACGGCCAGCGCCGGGGCCATCAGCAACCCCTCGCCTGCGGTGTAATCGACCGCTGCCGTCTGGGCATGGGTGAGGTATGCCAGCACCGGCAAACCACGTGCTTTTGCCCACTCTTGCGAGGCCAGCAGCACCGCCGATGCACCATCGGTCAAAGGCGTGGAATTGGCCGCCGTCAAGGTGCCCCGGCTTGAGCGCTCGAAGGCGGGCTTGAGATCGGCCATCGACGCCAGATCGATATCCGCGCGCAGATTATTGTCGCGGAACACCCCGGCGCATGGCGTCAGCAAATCGTCGAGAAAACCCTCATCATAGGCGGCCGCCGCATTTTTGTGGCTGTCAAAGGCGAGCTTGTCCTGCTCCTCGCGGGAAATCTGCCATTCCTGGGCCATCAATTCGCAATGCTGCCCCATGGTGAGCCCGGTGCGGGGTTCTGCGGTGCCGGGCGCTTCAGGGGCCAGTTCCGCCGGTGAAAATCCTTTGAAAACAGAGAGTTTATCCATGACACTGCGTGCCCGCGAGAGCTGAATAAGCCGCTGCGCGAACTTGCGGCGGAACACCACCGGCGAGTCGCTCACCGAATCGGAACCGCAGGCGATGCCGCTTTCGAATTGTCCGGTGGCGATCTTCGCGCCAATGCCGATCGCCGCCTGCAGACTGGTGCCGCAGGCCTGCATCAGCGTGATGCCCGGCGTTGAGCGCGCCAGTCCGGTGCCGAGCACCGCTTCGCGCGCCAGATTCCAGTCCCTGGCGTGGGTCACGATCGCGCCGCCGGTCACCTCATCGATATGGACGCCCTGCAGGCCATAGCGCTCCACCAGGCCGCTCAGGGCGGTGGTCAGCATTTCCAGATTGGTCAATTCGGCGTACGGGCCATGCGCCCGGCAGAAAGGAATGCGAACCCCCCCGATTATCGCCACACGCCGCAGTTTCATTGTTGCCATGACTGGTTCTCTGTAAAACTCAGGGACTATCCACTTTTTTCCTGTTGGCGATAATGCAGCGGCCCGCCGCGAAAAGGAGCGAAGCCGGTTCCAAAAATCACGCCGGCATCCACATGATCGGCGCTGGCAACGATTTTATCCGCCAGGGCGCGCTCGCATTCATCGAGCATGGGTCTGATCATGTCCCGGCCGAGCCTGGCAAGATCGTCCTCGTCGAAGGACACCTGCTGGCGCTTGGGCTTGCCCTTGTCCCAGACATAAAACCCTTCGCCGGTTTTTTTGCCGAGCTTGCCATTCTTGACCAGACGATCGAGCTCGCTGTCCTCGACGGGACCCAGATCGAGCGTTTCGGCGACATGCTTGCAGATGTCGAGCCCGACGACGTCGGAGAGTTCCAGCGGCCCCATGGGCATGCCGAATTTGAGTGCGGCCTGGTCGATTTTTTCGCGCGGCTCGCCTTCCTGATAGCGCCGCACGGCATCGAGCATATAGGGGGAGAGCACACGATTGACGAGAAAACCGGGGCAGCTTTTCACGATCAAGGGATATTTTCTGATGCCGGTGACAAAGGCGCACCCTTTTCGCACTTCTTCCTCGCGCGATCCAGCGCCATGGATCACCTCGACGAGCGGCAATTGCGCCACCGGATTGAAGAAATGCAGGCCGATCAGCCGGCCCGGATCCTTCATGGATTTGGCGATATCCTCGATCATCAGCGATGAGGTATTGGTGGCGAGAACCGCGTCCGGTTTCATCTTCGTCTCAAGGCCGGCGAACAGTTTCTGTTTGATTTCCAGATTCTCGACGATGGCCTCGATCACCAGATCGGCGCGTCGCACATGCTTGCCTTCGGGGTCGGCAATCAGCCGCGTCATGGCCGCATCGATCGCCTGTTTAGTCTTGAGCCGGCGCCTGAACAGTTTTTTGGCGCGCGCGACAGCCGTTGCCAATTGCTCCTCGCTCAAATCCTGAAGGCTTGCCTCCATGCCGCACACCACACACCAAGCGGCGATGTCGCCGCCCATGGTGCCCGCGCCCACCACATGAACGCGTTGCGGCCTGAAGGTATCTTTCGGCGCTTCGTTCTTGAGCATTTCGGTGAGCGCGAACACGCGGCGCAGGTTGCGTGCGGTGTCGCTGTTCATCAACGGGGTGAAGGCGGCCGTTTCGGCCGGTTTCATGCGCGCTGAGCTGTCGCCGAACCGGTCAAACAGATCGATCAGCGCGAAGGGTGCGGGATAATGCTCCTCGCGCACTTTCAGGGCTGTTTTTTTGCGCATCTGTTTGGCCAGATAGCCGCGCAGGGGCGCCTCACGCAGAAGCCTCTTCCACCAGCTTGCGCCTTTGGATTTGCGCTTCTGCAGGACCGCCTTGCGCGCCGCCCAGCGCAACCGGTGACGGGTCGGCACCAGCTGGTCGACAAGGCCGATGGCGCGGGCATGACCGGGGCGCAACATACGGCCCGTGAGCATCATCTGCATGGCGTCCAAAGCACCGGCGCGTTCAATCGATCGCACGGTGCCGTTGAGACCGGGAAACAGGCCGAGCTTGACTTCCGGAAAGCCGAGCCGGGTGTCGTCCTCGCGGGTGGCGATGCGGTAGTGGCACGCCAGCGCTAATTCCAGCCCGCCGCCGAGACAAAAGCCGTGAATGGCGGCGACGACGGGCACGGGCAATTTTTCAATCCGGTCGAACAGAGCGATGGTCGCGAGCACCGCGTCTTCCACATCCTCGTCGCTCTTCATAAGGTCGAACTCGCGGATGTCGGCGCCGGCGATAAAATTATTTTTCTTGCCGGAAATCAGGATGAGCCCGCGCACCTCGCCGTTGTCAGCCGCGTCTTCGACCGATGCGACGATCGCCGCCAGCTCTTGCGTAGGTCTGCGGCCAAGCGAGTTCATGGACTCGCCCTCGCGGTCGAAAACCGCCCAGGCGATGTCCTCGAAATCAACCTCGAAACGCCAGTCCTTGAGTTGTTCGATGTCTGCTGGAGTGATTTCGTTCATTCAGCCGCCAGTTTTTTTGCACCGGTCTTGCGGTAATGCGGGATGACTTCTGCCGCGTCGAAATGATCGACGGCAATAACGCGCGCCACGAGCGCTTCAAGCTCCTTCAATGATTTCGCCTCATCCGCCGTAATCACATTCTTACCCTGCGCGTCGCTAATCCAGTCATTATTATGGGTGCGCCGGACCGTGCCGGCGCGCACGGCTTTATCGAGTTTCCTGTCCGCCTCTTCGGCGGCGATTGCCTTGCCGAGCGTATGTTCCAGCAGACCTTGCGGATCGGCTGGATCATCGGTGATGAAAATGTCACGGGTAAGGCGGTCGCGCAGCTCTCCCGGTTGCAGGGCGGCGCGCACGATTCTCTTGCCCAGCGCGTCGCTGGCTGGTTTTCTGCGCGCACCTAACGGGAATACCAGCGGCCGCAGCACCCAGCGCACCGGCGCAACGGGGAAATTATCGATGACGCCTTTCAAGGCCTGTTGAAATGCGTACAGGTGATTTGCGGCGCAATAATCGACGATTATTAAGTCGGATGCGGGCTGTCCGTCATCCTCGAAGCGCTTCAGCACACAGGACAGGAGATAGAGTTCGCTCAAGGCATCGGCCAGCCGCCCGGTGATTTTTTGTTTGACCTTCAGCCCGCCGCCAAGCACCGCCACGGTCAAATCGGCCACCAGCGCGAAGCTGCGCGACGAGCGGGCAAGCTGTCGATACCAGCGCCGCGTGACGCTCGCATGCGATGGCGCGCTGGCCAGATGGCCACCCGTGAGATTGTCGTCTAAGAGACTGTCGCGGTCCGCCGGGACCCCTGTTGTTCCGCCGTGTCCATCTGCTCGGTGTAGAAGATCGGTGTCGGGATGCTC
>JADFHH010000175.1 GCA_022567275.1 Pseudomonadota bacterium
TATTACACCGGCACCAATTACCGACCGGTTCAGTCGGTGGCGCGCGCTTCGGTCACCGGTCACGGAACCAATATAATCCAGGGGCTGGCGGTCTCACTTGAAGCGACAGCGCTTCCCGCTCTTGTCATCATTTTTGGCATTGCCGTCACCAATTCACTGGCCGGCCTGTTCGGCATCGCCATCGCGGTGACCACCATGCTGGCGCTGGCCGGCGTCGTCGTCGCGCTGGATGCCTTCGGTCCGGTGACGGATAATGCCGGCGGCATCGCCGAGATGGCCAAGCTCGATGAAAAAGTGCGTAAAACGACCGATGCGCTCGATGCCGTGGGCAATACCACCAAGGCGGTGACCAAGGGCTATGCCATTGGCTCGGCCGGCCTCGGCGCGCTGGTGCTGTTCGGCGTCTATACGGAGGATCTGAAACATTTCATTGCCAAGGCCAATGAGACCAATGGCGCCGCGTTCAGCTACTTCCAGGGCGTGGAACTCGATTTCTCGCTCTCCAATCCTTACGTGGTGATGGGGCTGTTCCTTGGCGGTGTGCTGCCCTACCTGTTCTCCTCCATGAGCATGATGGCCGTTGGCCGGGCGGCTGGAGCAATCGTCGAGGAGGTGCGCCGTCAGTTCAAGGAGAAGCCGGGCATCATGAAGGGTACGGAGAAGCCGGACTACGGCCGCGCGGTCGATCTTCTGACCAAGGCGGCCATCAAGGAGATGATGCTCCCCTCGCTCCTGCCGGTGCTCTCACCCATCGTATGTTATTTCATTGTCAGCATGTTGGCGGGCAAGTCTGCGGCCTTTTCCACTCTCGGCGCCATGCTGCTTGGCGTCATCGTGACCGGCTTGTTCATCGCCATTTCCATGACCGCTGGCGGCGGCGCCTGGGATAACGCCAAGAAGTTCATCGAGGACGGCAATTATGGCGGCAAGGGTTCTGAAGCCCACAAGGCCGCCATAACCGGTGACACGGCAGGCGATCCATATAAGGATACGGCCGGTCCGGCCATCAATCCGATGATCAAGATCACGAATATCGTGGCTCTGTTGCTGCTGGCGGTGCTTGCGCAATAGGCGTAAGCCCGCGCCGGAGCATCAGGATATTTACTGCTGCAAGATCGAACGGCGGTTGGCGATATTGCCGATGAGCTGCTCAAGCGCGGTGAGCTCCTTGCCGTAGGTGGGAGTTTCGCCACTTATAATATTAATGATCTGGCCATCTTTCAGACCGAAATGTCCGACGGTCTTCACCGTCTGCTGCTTATCGAAATATACCGCGACGATTTTCCGGTCGATGACCTTTGGGCGGCCCATGGGCAATGTCTTGCGGGTGCTGGAAATATAATAAAAAACATCGCCATCGAGCGTGCCCCTGGTATCGGGTGTCCCGAGCGCCAGCCGGACCTGATCCTGTGACATGCCAGGTTGAATCTGCTGAAGATCGACATCGGTGAACATGTGTCCATGACGATCGATCTGGCCGGCGCAGCCGCCCAGAAGCAGCATGGCGATGCAGAGAACGGCGCTGCCGGGTGCGCGCATGATGTAAGGGGCAAGCATTGCCCGCCGCTTGATTTTATCGTTACCGGTACGGTTTGTCATTTTCATCCAATGATGTTTCATCCTGCCGGGCCATCCTATAGCCTGATATCGATCATATGCGTACGGTTTGTCTGCGCTTGGGTTAAGGACCAATGGATCGCGATGTTGCAATGGATTACGATGCGGGCGCGGGGCAGGAGAAATGCGCACAATCTTTATGGCTCCATTGTGACGCTTTCACGCGCGCGCGTCTTATATGCCGATATGGGGGCGCCAGATACGGTTGAGAGCAGGTTTGAATTACTGGTGTTCCACCTGTTCGCATGCCTGCACCGGCTCAGCCGGTCCGGAGCCAAAAAAAAGTATTTGGCGCAACGGCTGGTTGATATATTTTTTGCCGACATGGACACGACGTCGCGAGAACTGGGCGTCGGCGATACAGCGGTCCCGAAGAAGATGAGGCAGATGGCGGCGGTTTTCGAAGAGCGCATGAATGGCTACAAAGAGGCCGCTGGAAAAAACAAAAAGGATGCGCTCGCGGCCGCCCTGGCGGAGAATATTTATGGACGGTGTTGCGATGAGGCAGTAAAACAGGCCCTTGCAACATATGTGCAGGAGTTGCAAACATCCCTTGCGCAGACGCCGGTCGCGGACCTCGAAGCGGGACTGTTCCGGTTCACTTGAGGCCGGTGAAAAGGAAAAACCATTTGCCGCTTCCCGCTATAGGAAAGTTGTAAATAATACAGTTTGCTGTTGTCACCACAGCGATATCCGGTATTTTCAAATTAATATCAAAGCGCAAGGGGCGAAGGTGGGGGGTAGTTCCATGCGCCGGTCCGCTTGCCCGGAACCTGGTTGTGACTATGACGGCCACACAAACGATAGCGCTTGACGTTATGGGCGGAGATCATGGCGCGCAGGTCGTGCTGCCGGGCGCCGAGTTGTCATTGGTGCGCCACCCCGACACGCATTACATCCTGTTTGGCGATGAGGCGGTTATTCGCAAGGAGTTGGCGCTGCACAGGGGGCTCGCCGGCAAGTGCGATATTGTCCATACCGATGTCGCCATATCCATGGACGCCAAACCGAGCCAGGCGCTGCGTCAGGGCCGATGGAAGAGCAGCATGTGGAAGGCCATTGAAGCGGTGCGTGATGGCGACGCCGAGGCGGTTATCTCGGCTGGCAATACAGGCGCGCTGATGGCCATGTCGAAATTTATCCTGAAAACATTGCCGGAGATCAAACGCCCGGCGATCGCGGCCATTTGGCCGACGGTGCAAAGTGAATGCATTGTGCTCGATGTCGGCGCCAATGTCGGCGCCGATGCCGGGCAGTTGATTGATTTTTCCATGATGGGCGCGGCCATGGCCAGGGCGCTGTTTTCGCATGATCGTCCGAGCGTGGGACTGCTCAATATCGGCGTTGAGGAAATCAAGGGACTGGAAGAGGTACGCAAGGCGGCTGGCGCGTTGCGCGAGTCCGATCCACCCTTCGACTTTCGCGGCTTCGTGGAAGGCGACGATGTGGGGCAGGGCGTGGTCGACGTTGTCGTAACGGAAGGGTTTTCCGGCAATATTGCCATCAAGACTGCGGAAGGAACGGCCAAACAAATCGCGGAATATCTCAGGGCCGCGATGACCCGTTCTCTTCTGGCGCGTATTGGCGCTGTATTGGCGCAAGGGGCCTTTCGGGCATTAAAGGAAAAGATGGACCCGCGCCTATCTAATGGCGGCGTTTTTCTCGGGCTCAATGGTATAGTCATCAAGAGCCACGGCGGAACCGACGCAACAGGGTTTGCGAGTGCAATCGATCTCGGCTACGACATGGCCCGCAGCGGTCTCGTGGAGCGGCTGGCAGTAGATATCGCAACGTTCCACGCAGCCCTGAATATAACGAAGAGTGCGCAATGAGTGGAGCAGCATGAGGTGAGTCTGATCCGGTCGGTCATACTGGGGTGCGGCGGCTATTTGCCGGAGAACGTGCTGACCAATGAAGATCTGGCGAAAATTGTAGATACCAGCGATGAGTGGATTTACTCACGCACCGGCATTCGCCAGCGCCATATCGTCGCGGAAGGGGAGATGACGTCCGATCTGGGCACGAAAGCGGCGCTGCAAGCGCTCGAGCGCGCAGGCGTGGAGGGCCCGGACATTGATCTGATCCTTCTGGCGACCTCGACTCCCGACAATACGTTTCCCGCTACCGCCGTCACCATCCAGGCCAATATCGGAGCCCATCAGGGGGTCGCCTTCGATCTGCAGGCGGTTTGTTCCGGCTTCGTCTTCGGGCTGGCGACGGCTGACAATTTCCTCAAATCGGGTCAATTCAAACGCGCTCTGGTGATAGGGGCGGAAACGTTTTCACGCATTCTGGATTGGGAAGACCGCAACACCTGTGTGTTGTTCGGCGATGGCGCCGGAGCGGTGGTGCTTGAAGCGCAAAAGTTGAATAGCTCCGCGGACGATCGGGGCATTTTGCTGACGGAACTCCGTTCCGATGGGCGTCACCGCGACAAGCTCTACGTCGATGGCGGGCCATCGTCGACCGGCACGGTTGGCCATCTGCGCATGCATGGACGTGAGGTTTTTCGTCATGCCGTAACCAATATCTCCGAAGTCATAAATCGGACGCTCGAGCTCAGTGGTTATAGCGCCGATCAAATTGACTGGTTCGTGCCGCATCAGGCCAATAAGCGGATACTGGATGGCACCGCGCGCAAAATCGGTCTGGACCCGGAAAAGATAGTGATGACGGTTGACAAACACGCCAATACCTCGGCCGCTTCCATCCCGCTCGCCTTGAATACCGCGCTGGAGGATGGCAGGCTTAAAGAAGGCAATCTTGTCTTGATGGAAGCGATGGGTGGCGGATTTACCTGGGGTTCGGCCCTCATAAAATATTAATCAAATGCTTCAAGATCAAATTGCACTAGTCACAGGCGCCAGTCGAGGAATCGGTCAGGCGATTGCCCGATCTTTAGGCAACCAGGGTGCGTATATTATCGGCACTGCCACCGCTGAAGCGGGCGTCGATCTTTCCGGCGAGTCCCGGCATGCCCGTGAAGTCGCTGCGATCGCGAATCGGGATCGAAGCCGGAAGGCCGGTTGGGCCGAATGGACCGGTGAAAAAATCGCTACCGGGTGGCGGGTTGCGGTTGTAGCGATGTTCGGGAATCACCAGCAATTGCGCGCTCCAGGGTCCGGAGTTCAGATCGAGTTTGAGCATGGTCTTCGGGCGTCGGAGATCCTCGATGTCGACGAGACCCGGCTCCTTGTTGTCGAGTGGGTTGATGACATCGACGACCCGAAACGTATCCGAGCGTCCCCAATTCACGATCTTGCGACCGATCGTCAGGTCGACGTTCTTGTGAAGCGGACCGGTCAGGTAGACCTCGCCCGAGTCGAATTGCCACTCGTAGACATCGAGCACTTCGCCGCCATAGCCGCCGCGCCCCTTGACGCGATACACGAAGTCGTACCAGCCGACGGTCTCGACGCGCATCTGCCATTCATGCGGGAGCCGTACGGCGAGTTTGAGAAATCCATCCAGATCG
>JADFHH010000176.1 GCA_022567275.1 Pseudomonadota bacterium
GGCTCATCAAAAGTCCTGGTTTGAGCTGCGCCTTGGCGCGTGCGATCTCGGCGCCGCTCACAAGATCTTGCGTCAGCTTCTCAAGCTCGCTCAGGATCACCTGCGCCAGTTCCTGCACCTGATCCGGACCGGTGGCGGCATGGACGCCGAACAGGCCGGTATCCGACAGGCCCCAGCAATATGAATAGATCGCGTAGCACAGCCCGCGCGTTTCACGCGCCTCCTGAAACAGCCGCGACGACATGCCCCCGCCCAGGATGCCGGAGAGGATTTGCCCCGCATAAATGGCTTCGTCACGATAAGACGGGCCTTCGTAGGCCAGAATAATATGCGATTGCTCGAAGCGTTTCTCCGAGCGCCTGAAGCCGCCTCGATAGGCCGCCGCCGCCGGCGCCGCCGGTGTTGCGCGCGGCATATCTCCAAACGCGGATTGTGCCTGCCTGACTATCCTGTCATGATCGAGCGCGCCCGCCGCCGCCAGCACCATCGCGCCCGGCACGTAGCTGGATTTCATATAGGCCGAGAGATCGCCGGGGGTGTGCCCGCGCACACTCTTTTTGGTGCCGAGGATGGTCCGCCCCAGCGCTTGATCGGGAAACGCGGCGTCCTGCACCAGATCGTAAGCCTCATCGTCCGGGCTATCCTGAGCGGCGGCGATCTCCTGCACGATCACGTCCTGCTCACGGGCAAGCTCGCTGGCATCGAATTTCGGATTGCGAAGAATGTCCGCGAGAATATCAATCGCAAGCCCGATATCGTGTTTGAGCATACGCGCGTGATAGGCGGTCGTCTCCAGACTCGTGGCCGCATTGAGATCGCCGCCGGCGGATTCAATCTCCTCAGCGATGTCACGCGCGGAGCGCCGGTGGGTGCCCTTGAACGCCATATGCTCCAGCAGATGAGAGAGGCCGTGCTGGTCAGCCGATTCCGCGCGCGCGCCAGTGCCGACCCAGACGCCAATGGAGGCGGTCTCCAGATGCGGCATCGCGTGCGTCACCACCCGCATGCCGTTCCGCATCGTTGTCGTGCGCACGCTCATGCGCGGGCCTCGATAAAGGCGGCGAGCGCGTCAAAATCATTTTCAAGCACGCTGAAACGCTCATTAGCGCCGAGCATTTCCTCAAGTCGCGGCGGCACGTCCGGGCGCTGACCGGTCGCGGCTTCGACCGCTTCGGGAAATTTTGCCGGATGCGCGGTGGCCAGAATTACGGTCGGGACGCCATCGCTTTTCCGGCGTCGCGCCGCGGCAACGCCGACGGCGGTATGGGGATCGCAAACATAACCCGTCTCGCGCGCGACATCGCGAATGGCGCCCTCCACATCCTCTTCATTTACAGATTCGGCGGCGAATAGCGCGCGCATGGACTCAAGCTCGTTGTCTGTCAGGGTAAAACCGCCCTGCCCCGCCAGATCGTCCATCAATTGGCGGACCCGTATAGCGTCGCGTCCCGCGGCCTCGAAAATCAGCCGCTCGAAATTACTCGATATCTGGATGTCCATGCTTGGGCTCGACGTCGCCACGGCTCTCTCCGGCGCGTAACGCCCTGTCTTCAATGTCCGCACGAGGATATCATTTACATTCGTGGCTATAACGAGGCGCTCGATCGGCAATCCCATGCGCGACGCCGCATAACCGGCGAAAATATCACCGAAATTTCCGGTAGGAACGCAAAAACGTACCGCTCTTCCGGGCGCGCCCAGCGCAACCGCGGCAACGAAATAATACACCGACTGGGCCATAATTCGCGCCCAGTTGATCGAGTTCACCCCGGCGAGCGACAGCGCGTCGCGCCGCTCCAGATCGTTGAACAGCGCTTTTACCAGCGCCTGGCAATCGTCGAAGCTGCCCTGAATAGCGATATTGTGCACATTGTCCGCGCTCGCGGTCGTCATCTGCCGGCGCTGGACATCGGAGACCCGGCCATGGGGATGAAGCACAAATATCTCGATCGATTCACGCCCGGAAAAGGCCTCGATGGCCGCCCCGCCGGTATCGCCCGATGTGGCCACGACGATGGTGGCGCGGGCCTTGCGCCGCTTCAGGGCGCGGTCCATGAGACGGCCCAGCAGTTGCATGGCGATGTCCTTGAATGCCAGCGTCGGCCCGTGAAACAGCTCCAGCAGCCATTGCCCCGGCGCAATCTCGACCAGCGGCGTTACCGCTGCGTGTGAAAATGTGGCGTAGGCCGCCGCGACAATTTCTTCGAATTCCTTATCCGGAATATCGGCGCCGGCAAATGGCTGCATCACCCGGTACGCGGCTTGCGCATAGGATACGCCCGACAAATCCGCGATATCGGCTGGCGCGAGTTGCGGCCAGACATCGGGCAGATAGAGGCCGCCATCGCGCGCGAGCCCGGTCAGCATCGCATCCTCGAAGCCGAGCGCGGGCGCGCTTCCCCGCGTGCTGACATAGCGCATTTCGTTGGCCTTCTCGGGCATCTCTGTCCGCACCCCTAATGCGCCGCCGGCGTGCCCGCGCCCCAGACATAGATGCAGCTGAACAGGAACAGCCACACCACGTCGACGAAGTGCCAGTACCAGGCCGCCGCCTCGAAGCCGAAATGCTGCTTTGAGTTGAAATGTCCGGCGAGCGCGCGCAACAGCGTAACCGTCAGGAAAACGGTGCCGATAATCACATGCGCGCCATGAAAGCCCGTCGCCATGAAGAAGGTCGCGCCATAAATACTGCCCGAAAAGGGGAAGGCGGCATGGGCGTATTCATAGGCCTGCAAGGCCGTGAACGCCACGGCAAGGATGATCGTGCACACCAGACCGGCGATCAACCCGCGCCGGTCGTCATGCAACAATGCATGATGCGCCCAGGTGACGGTGGTGCCGGACGTCAGCAAGATGAGCGTGTTGAGCAGCGGAATATCCCAGGGATTGAAGGTCTCGACGCCCTTGGGCGGCCACTGCCCGCCGGTGAATTCGGTACGCGCCACCTGCACGGCTTCATCGGGGAACAATGCCGCATCGAAAAAACCCCAGAACCAGACGAAGAAGAACATCACTTCAGAGGCAATGAACAGGATCATTCCGTAGCGCAAATGAAGCTGCACCACGGGCTTGTGATGGTCCTGATGTTCCGCCTCCTCGATGACGTCGCGCCACCAGAAGAACATAGTGCCGGCGACGCAGATCATGCCGGCAGCGAACACCCAGGGTCCAGACACGCCGAACAGTCCCTCGCCATCGCCCATGGACTGCATCCAGATGATGAGCCCTATAGCCGATATAAATGCGGAAGCACCGCCAATAATCGGCCATGGACTCGGATCGACCAGATGATAGTCGTGCTGGTTGGCGTGCGCTTTCGCCATTCTATCCCCCTTGGGATTTTGTCTCTTTGCCGGCCGCCACTTCTGCTCCCTGCTTCACGGGGAAAAAGGTATAGGACAGGGTGATCTCCTGAATATTCCTGGCTTCGGGATCATTGACGATTTCCGGGTCGATGAAAAATGTCAGCGGCAGTTTCGCCCGCGCGCCGGGTTCAAGAGTCTGCTCGGTGAAGCAGAAACACTCGATTTTGTTGAAATAGCTCCCCGCGGCCTGAGGCGTTACGTTAAACGTCGCCGTGCCCGTGAGTTTCTCGCCGGTCAGGTTTTTTGCCTCGTAAAAGACGAGCTCGGGGCGTTCCCCGCCGAGCCTCAACGCCGCGAAATCGATGCGGCTCGTCTTCTCATCGGGAAACACCACCTCTGTGTCGATTATGTTGAAATTGGCACGGACGACATCGTGAACTCCTTGTGCTTCGCGACCTTGGTGAAGCTTGGACGCTGCCTTGATCGCGGCCAGATCGCTTCGCATATCTCGGCTGAACTCGATGGCCGCGAGGTCGTCGTCATCAAAATTACCGTCACGAAACGAAATGTAATTCGCATTCGGTTGATTTCGTATCAGGAACTTAAAATGCGTTTTACCGACAAGATAATCTCTACGGTGTCTCAGGCGGAGCAGACTGCAACCATTGTAGTAAGCATTCAGCTCATTCCCCCGGATGCCGATGAAAACGTCAGGATCCTCGACCAGGGTCCGCCACCAGCTGTCGGGTTGATCGTAATTATTGTTCAGCAGGTCGATAAAAGTATCGTCGAGACCTCGCTTGAATTCGGCCATTTACCCGCTCCTAGTTTGCATCATATTGGCCACCAGACACCGTCTTTCCGCAGCGTAACACGATCAAACAGCGCGCCATAAGCTTCAGGCGCGAAGGTTAGGTTCGCAGATGACTTGCCCCGACTCCGGGAGGCGGCAGACGCAATCAGGGCGCGGCTTGCCGAGGAACCTGGCGGCGAGGAAAGGGTCGAGGAATTTGACGAGCCGGAGATCGCCGAAGCGGAGGAAGGACGACTGGTCACGCGCCTGCACCGAACCCGCGAGCGCAACCGCAAGCTCGTGCGGAGCAAGAAGGCAAAGTTCCAGAAGGACAACGGCGGGCGGCTGTTCTGCGAGGCATGCGGGTTCGATTTCGAGAGGGAATATGGCGAGCGGGGCGCCGGGTTCATCGAGTGCCACCACACCAAGCCTGTCCACACGTTGCGCGCTGGGCAGAAGACGAAGCTCGTCGATCTCGCCCTGCTGTGCGCCAACTGCCACCGCATCAAGACCTACGAGAACCAAGACTACCTGCCCAGCGAACCCGGAGCTGCCAAACAGCAGAGCCTCTTTCAGCAATATTGAACTCTGGACAAGGGGAAGGGGAGGTTTGAGGAGGGGGAAAGGGAAGGAATTGACAGCTCAGGCCCGTGTGCCATCCATCGAAGCTAAAGGGAACCTACTCCCGCTCCGGCGGCGCTCCTCGCGCTCTTGCTGGAGATTGCTCCCCAGATACTCCCGGCCCGCCTGCTGGGTGTGCTGTGTCCTGGCCCCGCGATACGGTGGGCGCTATGGACTCCCCTAGTTCTTGAATCGCCTTCTCAGCAGTAATGAGATTTACAGAGCGCAGAAATTCCACCAGCCGTTTCTCTTCCACGCTCACCGCTTCTTCCGCATCCGCCCGCCTCATCACATTCCCTCTGGTGCCGGTAGTTCCACCAGATACGGAGAGCGCGACCACTCTAGCCTGGCTGTGGTGCAGGT
>JADFHH010000177.1 GCA_022567275.1 Pseudomonadota bacterium
GCTCAGTAACTAAATCGCAATCGTATGAGCGAAACGGCGCAAGACCAGGAATGGCGCGAGAGCAGATATTCGTCATATGACGGCTTGATGCTCTACACCCGGCACTATCCCGCACCCCAGACAGATACGCGTCCTGCCACGCGTCCGGTATTGTGCCTGCCGGGGCTCACCCGCAACAGCAACGACTTTCATGTCCTCGCCCTTCATTTGTCACGCAAGAGCCAAACGCCGCGTGATGTCTATTGCCTTGACTATCGCGGCCGCGGGCGCTCCGGCCATGACCCCGACTGGCGCAACTATTCGCCCTATATCGAAATGCTCGACACCCTCGATTTCATGACCATCACGGGGCTTCACCATGCGGCAATCCTGGGAACCTCCCGTGGCGGCATTATCGCCATGATGATGGCGGTGACCCGCCCGGGCGCGATCGGCGCGGTGATCCTGAATGACATCGGGCCGGAGATCGAAACACGCGGGCTGGTGCGCATCATCGGTTATGCGGGCAAGACACCCGCGCCCGGGAGTTGGCCGGATGCAGCGATGATCGTGCGCGACATGTCAGCGCGTTTCTTCACCGATGTCCCGGACGATGAATGGATGGAGCTGGCGCGGCAACATTACATGGAAGAAGACGGGCGCCCTGTCGCTGGCTATGACCCGGCATTGGCCAAAACGCTGTCGCAGATTAACCTGGCTAACCCCATACCCAAGATGTGGCCCCATTTCGATGCGCTCAAGCATGTGCCAGCACTCGTCCTCAGGGGTGAAAATAGCGATGTGCTGAGCCGGAAAACGGTTGACGAGATGGCAGCGCGCCACCCCGGTCTGCAAAGCTTCGAGGTGGAAGAAGAAGGCCATGCCCCCCTCTTGCGGGACCGGCGCACACTGCGTGTCATCGATACATTTCTGGCCGGTGCGGATTAGCGCAAGATCGGTTAGCGCGGCTTTCCGGTTTCAGTTGAACTGCCTTTGTCAGGTAAATCAGGCTGGAACTCCAGACGTTGCAAACGGCGCCGCGCGAGCCAGTAGCCCGCGAAGCACCCCATAAGGAATACAAGCAAAATCAACAAAATAGTAAGGATAGTGAAACTATTCATGGAACCATATTTTGGGGCAGCGCCCTGCCCGCCTCTTCACCTTACTTGCCTGCGGACGACCAGCCAACAACCATTCCAATAGCGAAGACCAGCATAAGATAAGGTAACAGCTGTACGATCAGATAGACCATTTTGCGATCCCTGCCCGCGTGCGCCTTGCACGCGATGGCAGGTCCCTCCCTAACCGGAACTTCCGCTAGCCGGCACATTTGCAGGCTTGGGTTGCTTACGAACTTTCACTGCTTGAGTTGATGTGTAGGAGGATGGAAGTCCGTGCCGCACCGAGGCCGCCACATCTTTTGCCACATTCTCATCGGCGGCAATGCCCTTGAACTCCAAATTCGTGCCTTTCAGCATCACCTGTCCAGATTCAAGACGGTGTAACTGCATCAAGGATGCGGAGACCGCCCAGAGCCAGCTGTCTGGCGCCCCGGACGCCAGTTCCATCGCATCGACCACCTTGAAACCTGGAAACAAATTCCGTGTCTGCCCGTCTATTTGAATGCGGGCGCTCTCGCTTGGGACGTAGCCGCTAAACAAGAGCGTTCCATTTTTATAGATTGCCTTCCAGACATACGGTTTTACCACCGGTGGCGTAACCCTGTCACGCGCCAGCGTCATTCCATTCGGCATCTGTGTTTTCAGCGCCGTCTTCACTTCCCGGTAGGCCGCACTTGTCTTCGCCTCGCCAGATATATGCAAATCGGTTCCCGAGAGCTGGATTGTCCCGGTCTTGAGTTGACCCAATTGAAGGAGCGCGAAACTGATCGAGCCGAGCCAGAGCTGGGACGGGGGTGAACCACCGGCCAACACCATTTTGTCGTCAATCCCGAGCTCCGGCATCGTCGCCTTGATAAACCCCAATATCGTACGCCGTTCGTTATGTGTCGGTGCGTAACCTCTGATCTTCAGGCGTTTCTGCTTTTTAACCGCCCACCATGAATAGGTTTCCGGTGAGGCAATCAGGTTAGACTTGTCCTCCACCGCGCGCACGCCCCAGACACCGCGGATGGTTGCCAAGGCGGCATCGAGTTCCGCGCGTGAAAAGGATAATCCCTCCAATATGGCGTCACGGCCATTGAACTGCGCAATCGCCCAGGAATGGCCTGCTGCATGGAGTTTTGCCGCGGTCCGCTTGTCCAGATCATGTTCTATCTGCAGCCGCACGCCGTACAGCGCCAAAACGGTCACGAATAATATGGGTGGGACACCCCACAACCATTTCAACGGATAGCAACGAATCGTCATGGCTCCGGTACTGACTTTCCATCCGCACGGGGGACGCGCGCGCGGGCGATGCGCGGTCAACCGCAAAATTACTCAGCCTGGCTAGCTTATGCCGCTTTGTGCTGCGCCATTCACGGCCAGCTTGCGGAAGGCAAGTCCGTCAGGTCTTAATCCACCGCGCACCGGCCCCTGGCAGCGTCAATAACAAATATCTGGTTGCTAATGCAATACCGTCCATAGCGGTCCACACCTATCGGGAAACGCCGGGAGCCGGGGATTTGTGGCTACTCGTTTGTGGCGCTGGCCATGGTGCGATTCGTCATTCCTCGCGCGCATTGCCTGTTCAGGCGCAGTGAGTTGACGATGACGAACAGAGAGGACCCGACCATCAGCAAGGCCGCGGCCATGGGCTGAAGCCATCCCATGGCCGCAAGGGTCAAGGCGATCGCATTATATCCGAAGGCGCCGGCCAGATTTATCACGATGGTCCGCCGCACGGCGAACGCGACGCCGATCACCCAGGGCATCAGGTGCAGCCCGCCTTCAGGCAACACGATATCGGCCGTTTCGCGCGCCAGATCGCTCGCGCCGCCGACCGCCACGCCAACGGCGGCGTGCGCCAGAACGGGCGCGTCATTGATGCCGTCTCCGACCATCGCCATGGGACCGTGGCGACGGGTCAAATCGGCCAGCGCCGCGACCTTGTCCTGCGGCGACAACGCCGCTTCGATTGCATCGGCGCCGACACTCTCAGCGACCCGCGCCGCTATCGCCTGGGCGTCTCCGCTCAACAGCGCCGTGAACAGGCCGTGACGGCGCATGCCCTGTACGGTGTCCCGCGCACCCTCGTGCAACCGGTCATCCAGCCACATCAGCCCGCGCGCGTGCCCGGCCCAGCCTACCCAAACCAGCGAAAAGTCGCCCCGCTCCAGGGTTTTGGCCCGCGACAGCAACTCCGGGGGGACGCTCCAGCCCAACTCCGTCATCAAATTGGCCGTGCCCACCGCCGCTGTTTTGCCGTCAACCTCGCCGACGATGCCGCTTCCCGGCACGGCGCGGAGCTCTAATATTTCATCCAGGGAAATGTTTTTTTCGTGCGCTGCCGCGACCAGGGTTTGGGCGATGGGGTGCTCGGAGCCGCGCTCGAGACTGGCGGCAATCCGCAACACTTCGTCGCCCGGAATGTCGCCGGTTTCCATCCCCGCGAGGCGCGGCGTGCCCATGGTCAAGGTGCCGGTCTTGTCGAAGGCGACACCCTTGATTTGCGCCAATGCCTCCAGTACCGCGCCGTCGCGAACCAGGCAGCCGCGCTGGCCGAGCAATCCAATCCCGAGCGTCGTGGCCAGCGGCGCCGCCAGGCCCAGGGCGCAGGGGCACGCCACCACCAGCACTGCCAGGCCCGCGAGCAGGGAGGGGCCGAACGGCCCTTCGCGTGACCAGATGAAGACCGTCAAGGCGGCGAGAATGATGACCCCCGGCACGAAAACCGCGGCCCAGCGATCGGCCAGGCGCTGGAGCGGCGTTTGCTGCTCCAGCGCCTGGCGGACCGACCGGGCGATCGCCGCCCAGGCCGATTGCGAGGCGGGTGCTGAACATTCCACGATCAATTGGCCCAGCATATTTATGCTTCCCGCGCGCACCATCGACCCTGGGCTCTTGGCCAGCGGACGGCTTTCACCGGTGAGCACCGCTTCATCCGTTTCGGAGCGCCCGTGCCGCACCACGCCATCGACCGGCACGCGTTCTCCGGGACGAATGCGGATGCGCATGCCAGGGCTGAGGTCTCTCACCTGGAGCCGTTGGTCTTGGCCGTCAGCGACGACGCAGGCAAAACCTTCCTCCGCCTGAAACAGCGGCTCCAGGCACCGCACCGCCTGGGCGCGGCCGCTGGCCTCCAGATAACGCCCGAGGGTGAAAAGCACCAGCAGCATGGTGGCGGTATCGAAATAGACGTCCGCGCCGCCGCCAAGCGTGCTCAACGCCGAATAGGCGTATGCGGCGAGTGCGGCGATGGAAATCAGGGCGTCGGCGGTAATGCGCCCGCGCCGCGCCGCGCGCCAGGCGCTGTCCATGAAAGGACCGCCGAGAATGACCAGCACCGGCGTCGCCAGCGCCCAAAGCAGATAATGAACACCCGCGCGGACCGGCGCCTCCACCTCGGTCAGGGTTCCGGAATAGAGCAGCAGGGAGAACAGCATGATATTCATGGCCAGAAAGGCGCCGATGCCGAGGCGGATGAGCAGCCATATGGCGGTGCTTTCCTCGGTCATGCCCCGGCCGACCTGATAGGCGATGCGACAGCCGTAACAGCAAAACGCTTCGCGGACACCGCCATTGGTAACCGGCAAATGGCAATGGGCGCACAACTGCTGTGGTGCGGCGGTCATAGGGCCGGCGCCAGTGCGTGTGCGGGTAAGAACACCCGCGCGATGGTCACCAGACCGAACAGCAGCACGACGCTCGCGGCCAGCTTAACACCGGTTTGGCGCCAGGCGGGCCGCATGGTCACCCCCATCCAGCCCATCGCCAGCATGGCGGGAAACGTGCCCAGGCCCATCGCCACCATGGTGAGCGCGCCCGAGGCCACCCCGCCCATAGCGGCGGCCTGGGCAAGGAATGCGTAAACCAGGGGGCAGGGGAGAAAACCGTTGAATACGCCGAAAGCCAGCGGCGCGGCGCGATTTGGGGCCGCGACAAGCGAGCCCAGCGCATGGGCCATGGCGCGCGAGCCGAAAGCGGGCGCCGTGCGCCACC
>JADFHH010000178.1 GCA_022567275.1 Pseudomonadota bacterium
CAGGAGCTGGCTTATCGCCGACCCGGCCGCGCGCCATCCGATTCTCGTCGGTAGCGCGCCGGTTACCCTGGACCTGGCGGCGCCGCGCGGTTCTTCCGGGCTCAACCGCAACCAAGTGTACGATCTGAGGCGCTTTCTGAGCGAATATCAAGCCAAGAGAGAAGGACCGCTGCTTGTCGGCGCGCCGAGCGGCGGCGCCAACGAGATCGCCGTGATGCACGCCATGGGCCAGATACGCCGGGAAATCAGCCGCGCGGGCATTGCGCGCGGCGATGTCCGGTTCGACGCCTATAGCGGCGGCGGCGCGGGCAGCGCGCCGATCAAGGTTTCCTATCACAGCTTCGCCGCGCATGGACCTGAATGCGGCGACTGGTCGGACAATCTGGCGCGCGATCCGAAAAACATTCCGTACCGCAATTTTGGCTGCGCCACGCAGCGCAACCTGGCGGCGATGGTCGCCAATCCCAGAGACCTGGTCGAGCCGAGAGGCATGACGCCGCGCGACAGCGCGCGCCGCGACGTGATCATGGGCAAATATGTCAGAGGCGACACCACGATCGCCAAGAAGGGCAATGAAGAGACGGCTAAAGTGAGCGATGTCTCGGGTGGAGGTGCAAATTGAACAACCTGATGCGAGAACGCGGCCAATTGATGCCTGAAGACGCGATTGAAACGGACGTACAACAAGCCACGCCGGAGGCACTGCCAGGTGTGCCGGGACAATTGCCCGGAGTAACGGACCCCATACCCGCCGTCACGGACCCTGTCATGCCGGACGTCCCGGAACCGGAACCGGTGCAGGCCCCGCCGCAAGCGCCCCCTGCCGCACCGCCAGGTCCGAGATCCCAACAGCCGGTTTCAGCGGAGGATGTTCGCGCGCTGCCGTTGCCACGCATCAATATTCAGGCCTTCTGCGAGGAGCAGGAAACGGCCAGCCTGCTCCAGCAGGCGAGCCAGGACCGGCGTCTTGCAAGGACACATATGAGCGTCCAGCTGGGTGGTGTGAACGCCGCTTTTCATGCTTACAGCAACGCGCCCACGCCCAACCTCATTATCATCGAGTCCAGGAATGAGCGCGGCACGATGCTGGAGGAGCTGAACCAGCTCGCGTCGCAATGTGACTCCGGGACCAAGGTGATCGTCATCGGTCACGTCAATGATGTGCTGCTCTATCGCGAATTGCTGCAACTCGGCGTATCGGAATATCTGGTGATGCCGCTCACCGTTGCCCAGCTCATGAAAAGCCTGTCCGGCCTGTATCTTGAGCAGGGCGCCGAGCCGCTGGGCAATGTCATTGCTTTCGTTGGCGCCAAAGGCGGCGTTGGCTCCAGCACCATCTGCCACAATACGGCGTGGGCCATTTCTCAGGGCATCCAGAGCGAGGTGGTGATCGCCGATCTCGATCTCCCGTTCGGTACCGCGGGTCTCAATTTCAATCAGGATCCGGTCCAGGGGATCGCCGATGCGCTGTTCTCGCCCGAGCGGCTCGACGAGGTGCTGCTCGACAGATTGCTGTCGCGTTGTTCGGACTATCTGAGTCTGTTTGCGGCGCCGGGTCTGCTCGACCGGGTCTATGATCTCGATGCCGGCGCCTGCGACATGGTCGTGGATGTTCTACGCAAGAATATTCCCTATATCGCCATCGACGTTCCGCATCTGTGGACGGAATGGGCGCAACGGGTGCTGATGCAGGCCGACCGCGTGGTCATAACCGCGCTGCCCGACCTCGCCAATCTGCGAAACGCGAAAAACCTGGTTGAAAAGCTGACCTCCTCACGGCCCAACGATTTGCCTCCCTATCTTGTGCTCAATCAGGTCGGCATGCCGAAAAGGCCGGAAATATCGGTCAAGGATTTCACCAGCGCGCTCGAAATCGATTCACATATAGTCATTGAATTCGATTCCCAGCTGTTTGGGACGGCCGCCAATAACGGTCAGATGATCGAGGAGGTCTCGCCCAAGGCCAAGCCCGCGGGGCAGTTCCGCGCGCTGTCCAGGATGTTGACCGACAAGACCGAATCCAAGCCTGTATCCAAGTCGCTGCTCGCCCCGATACTGGCCAAGCTGAACCTGAAGAGGCTGGGGAAGTAGCATATGTTTGGCAAACGAGGCATGCCCGGCGGGCAGGGGGCTCCTCAACCGCCGCCACAAAAGGCGAGTGAGCCGGCGCCCGAGATGCAAAACGCTGGCGTGGCAGGCGCGACCCGGCCCGCTGACGCTGTTCCTGTTTCCCCGCCGGTCCCGTCACAGCAAGACGCGCCAATGCAACCGGGTCAGCCGGCGGCGCAACCATCCGGACCCCAGCCGCCCGCTGCGCAGCCCTCCGTGCCGGAGTCCGCGCGTTCGGAAGAATATTACGATGTCAAGACGACGGTATTTAACGCCCTGATAGACACCATCGACCTGACGCAGCTGTCATTGCTCGACGCCGAGTCCGCGCGTGAGGAAATACACGACATCGTTTCCGAGATTATCGCCATCAAGAATGTGGTGATGAGTATCTCCGAGCAGGAAGAACTGCTTGAGGATATCTGTAATGACGTTCTGGGTTATGGCCCGCTGGAGCCGTTGCTCGCCCGCGACGACATCTCCGACATAATGGTCAATGGCGTTGGCTCCACCTATATCGAGGTCAATGGCCTTATCGAGCGGGCGCACGTGCATTTTACCGACAATGTCCAGCTGATGAACATCTGTCAGCGGATTGTTTCCCAGGTCGGGCGCCGGGTCGATGAATCGAGCCCGATCTGCGACGCGCGCCTTCCCGATGGCAGCCGCGTCAATGTCATCGCGCCTCCGCTGGCGCTGGACGGGCCGACACTGACGATCCGGAAATTCAAAAAAGACCGGCTGACCCTGGACCAGCTGGTGAAATTTAATTCAATTACGGATGTGGGCCGCACTCTGCTGTCGATCATCGGCCGGGTCCGCTGCAACATCGTCATTTCCGGCGGCACCGGTTCGGGCAAGACGACGCTGCTGAACTGTCTCACGGCCTATATTGAAGATAAAGAGCGCATCATCACCTGCGAGGACTCCGCCGAGCTGCAACTGCAGCAGCCCCATGTGGTGCGTCTTGAAACCCGCCCCCCCAATCTGGAAGGGGAAGGCGAGGTAACGATGCGCGATCTGGTCCGTAACTGTCTGCGTATGCGCCCCGACCGCATCATCGTCGGCGAGGTGCGCGGCCCCGAAGCCTTCGATCTCCTGCAGGCGATGAATACCGGCCACGACGGCTCCATGGGCACGCTTCACTCCAACTCCCCGCGCGAATGCCTCTCACGTCTGGAAAGCATGATCCTCATGGGCGGCTACAACCTGCCCAGCAGGACGATCCGCGAGATGATCGTCGGGTCGATCGATATTATCATCCAGGCCTCGCGCATGCGCGACGGCAGCAGGAAGATCACGCATATCACCGAGGTGATGGGCCTGGAAGGCGAAGTCATTACGCTCCAGGACATCTTTATCCACGAGATACTTGGTGACGATGAGAATGGCAAGATAATCGGCCGTCACCGCTCAACCGGAATCGCCCGGCCGAAATTCTGGGAGCGCGCCAAATATTACAATATGGAAGAGGCGCTCGCCGAAGCTCTCGCAGCCGCTGAAGTCATCGATGATACAGGCCGTCCGCTGGGAGAGAATTTTGGTTGATCCTGAACTCCTCAGACTGTCCGTGATAGCTCTCGCCGCGTTGAGCGTGGGGGGGATTGCCTATGTTTTCGTCATGCCGTTCCTGTCCGGCGAGCGCAAAACCGGCAAGCGCATCGCATCTGTCGCACGGCGAAATTCAGGTGCTACGCAGCGCGACGCCATGCAGGACAGCGTATCGATGCGCAAGAAGAAGATTCAGGATACGCTGAAGGAACTCGAGGCCAAGCAGAAATCCAAGAAAAAACTGACTCTTCAAGAGCGTCTGTCGCAGGCAGGGCTCAATGTGCCGGTCAAATCCTTCTATATCGCCAGTGCCGTATGCGGGCTGGCGGTTGGCGGCGTCACATTTGTGACCGGGTCCGCGCTCCACGTCGCGGGGTTGGCGGCGCTGGCCGCATCGCTTGGCTTTCCGCGCTGGCTGCTGGGCTTTCTCGCCCGGCGCCGGCAGAATCAGTTTCTCATTGAATTCTCCAATGCGGTCGACATCATCGTTCGCGGTGTTAAATCCGGCCTGCCGTTGCATGATTGTCTGCGGATAATCGCCGAAGAGACGGTGGATCCGGTCAAGAGCGAATTCGTCGATGTGGTCGAACAGATCGCCGTGGGCGTACCATTGCCAAAGGTATTCGCGCGGCTGAACGATCGCATGCCGCTTCAGGAAGTGAATTTCTTCTGCATCGTCATTGCCATCCAGCAGCAGACGGGCGGCAATCTGGCGGAGGCGCTGGACAATCTTGCGCAGGTGTTGCGCGGCAGGCAGCGATTGCATGGCAAGGTCCTCGCATTCAGTGCGGAAGCCAAAGCCTCAGCCGCGATTATCGGTTCTCTGCCGCTGGCCGTGCTGGGCGCGCTGGCGGTGATGACGCCGGATTATGTGATGCTCCTGTGGACCGAGGAACTCGGCAAGGTAATGATGATGATGAGCGGCGCATGGATGACCATCGGTGTTCTCGTCATGAAAAAAATGATCAACTTCGACTATTGATGCAAAAGGCTTGCGAGCAACGGTATGGTTGAATTTGTCTCAATGTTTCTGGAGCCCCAGTTCCTGATCATGGTGCTGTCCGCCGTGGCGGCGTTTGCGACCATCGCCACCGTTACATTGGGAGCCATGACCGGCGACCGGATGAACGCGCGCATGAAATATGTGTCCAGCGAGCGGGAAAAGATGCGTGCGGAACGGCTCGCGCAACTGGCGGACCAGGACAAACACGCGAAGCTGCGCAATCAGCCGAAAGGTTTCATGAAGCAGATCGTCGAGCAGCTCAATCTGAGAAAGCTGCTTGAGACCGAATCGACCCGCGAAAAACTCAAGATGGCCGGCATGCGGGGGCAGGCGCCGGTCGTGGCTTTTTTGTTTTTCCGTCTGGTCCTGCCATTTGTCACCTTCGCCGCCGCGTTCCTTT
>JADFHH010000179.1 GCA_022567275.1 Pseudomonadota bacterium
GTGCCATTCCTCCTTACGGCGCGGGCGGAAAACCTCATCCGCGGGCGCGATGATCTGGATGACACGATTTCGCGCCTTCAGGCGTTCGAGAAAGCCGGCGCCGACGTGCTCTATGCGCCGGGCCTCAAGAGCGTGGAGGAAGTGCGCCGCGTCTGCGCCGCCATCTCAAAACCGGTCAATGTGTTGGCGACATCCGCGCTCACCGTTGAAGGAATCGCGGCTGCGGGCGGCAAACGCATCAGCGTCGGCGGTGCGCTCGCCCGATCCGCCGTTGGCGGGTTCCTTAACGCCGCGCGGGAAATCCGTGAGCAAGGGACATTCACCGCATTCGCCGATGCGCCGGGTTTCGGTGAGGTGAATGAAATTATGGCGGGTGAGGGGCAGGAGTAGTGTCACCTCCCCCGCCAGCAATACAAAAGGCGGGTATTGAACCATGGCAGATGCTTCGAGACGCGCCCTTACGGGCGCTCCTCAGCATGAGGCATTGAATTTTTTTTCATCATTCAATCCTCCTCGAGGTGAGGATCGAAACTCATACCTCATGCTGAGGAGCCGCCGCAGGCGGCGTCTCGAAGCATGCGCCTCATCCTCGACGCCGCGATAAATGGGGTAGAGCGCTTAGATCGCCACGGATAAGCGCCTGCTTTTTCGCTCTGCTCCATCCCTTTATCTTGCGTTCGGCTGCTATGGCGTCGGCTATGTGGTCGAAATATTCCGAATAGACCAATTCAACTGGCCTCCGGCGTGCAGTATATCCGCCGAACGCGCTCGAATTATGCTCGGCTATGCGGCGCTCGAGGGAAGTTCGGGTCGGGTCGTGCCTGTATAGTAGCTGCCATCGCGACAGCGAAGGATGTAGACGTAAGCGCCCATACTCCAGCCCCTTTTCCGAGATAACACCCTTCGAGACGGCGCTTCGCGCTTCCTCAGGGTGAGGTAATAATGTCCGCACCCTCCCTCGCGGTGTGGATCAAAATGCACACCTCATGCTGAGGAGCCGCCGCAGGCGGCGTCTCGAAGCATGTTACTTTCACCGTTTGAGATTGTGCTACTCACCCGCCAGCATATCCGCCCGCTTGCCGTTGCCGGATTTGGCCACGGGCTTTGCCTTTTTGCGCGCGCTGGCCGGCAGTTTGGGCCGCGCCTGGCGCTCGGCCTCCTCGTCGAAATCGAGGGTTTCGATTTTTCGCCCGCGCGAGGTGATTTTTTCCGACGACGTCAGCACCAGCTCGATATCTTTCGCCGACTGGCCGAAATGTTTTTGCAGATTCAAAACCCGGTCGCGCAGCCGGTGCACGTCGTCCATGAGATATGTGACCTCGTTCTGGATGAGGCCCGCCTGTTCGCGCATTTTCACGTCCTTCATGACCGCCTGCATGGTCTGCACGGCGAGCATCAAAACGCTTGGCGAGACGATGTAAATGCGCGCGCGGGCCGCCTTCTGGATAATGTCGGGGAAACTTTCATGCAAATCCGCGTAGAGCGATTCAGCGGGCACGAACATGAGCGCAGTGTCCTGGGTCTCGCCGGCGATGAAATAGCGTTCCGCGATTGACCTGATATGCGCCCCCACATCCGAGCGCACGCGCGCCATCGCCTGCTTCTTTTCGCTCTCGTCCTGCGCCTCGCGCAGCGCCTCGAAAGCCTCCAGCGGATATTTGGCGTCGATCACCAGATCCGGCGCGGTGGGCAGATGGATGAGGCAGTCGGGCCGCATATTGTTGGAAAGGGTCGCCTGAAAGGAGTAGGCGCCCTTTGGCAGGGCGTCTTCGATGATCGCTTCCATGCGCCCCTGGCCGTAGGCGCCGCGCTGCTGCTTGTTGGCGAGGATGGCCTGCAGGGAGACGATGTTGGAGGACAATTGGGTGATGTTCTTTTGCGCGGTGTCGATGACGGCGAGGCGCTCATTCAGTTTCGACAGGCTTTCTGTGGTTTTTTGCGCGCTCTCGTTCAGGTTTTGCCCCATGCGGTGGCTCACGGAGTCGAGGCGCTGATTGATGGAGCGCGTCAACTCCGACTGCCGTGAGACGGCAATCTCCGCGACCGTTTGCAGCCGGCCTTTCATCTCGGCCAGCTCGCCGTCGAGTTGCGATGCCCGCGCCGCGCGCTCGGCCCGCTCCTGGCGGCGCCGGGACATGTTGATGAACATAGCGATCAACAGCACCAGCAGCATAAGCGCTATCAGCACGAGCAGGGGGTCGAGCGCGATGCCGCCCAACTGGAGTGCGTATTGGTTCATGGGCAAAACTATAGCGCGATTCGTGGCGCCATTGGATCAAAACAGGAACAGTTATATGTTCGCCCGGGTGAGTTGACCCCGGCCGGGCCACCGCCTATCTCAACTCACCTATGACCAAACGCGACATCATCACCCTGCCCGATCCCATGCTGCGCAAGCCCAGCGCGCCGGTTGAACGCGTCGACGATGAGCTGCGCGCGCTGATGGATGACATGCTGGAGATCATGTATGGCGCGCCGGGCGTCGGGCTGGCGGCGGTGCAGCTGGCGATACCGCGCCGGGTTTTCGTCCTGGATGTGAATTACCGGCGCGCCGGGGAAGAGGAAGAAGAAGGCGGCGAAAAACCCAGGGCGCCCATCTGCATGGTCAACCCGGAGATTATCATGCGCTCCGAGGCGTTGCACGTCCATGAAGAAGGCTGCCTGTCGATCCCCGAATTCTACGCCGAAATCGAGCGCCCGGCGAAAATCATCGTGCGCTATATCGACCGCGAGGGAATACAACGGGAGATGGCGTGCGAAAACATGCTGGCGACCGTGGTCCAGCATGAGGTGGATCATCTCAACGGAAAGTTGTTCATCGACCATCTCTCGCGGCTCAAACGCGACCGGGTCATCAAGAAATTCGTCAAGGCGGCCAAGGGCGAGGTGGTGGCGTAGCGGACCGCGCCGAGTTGTGATATCATGTGATATCAAAGGCGAGGCGAGATGACCGATTTGCTGATCAGAAACCTGAACGCCGGCTTGAAGAAAAAGCTGGAAATCAGCGCCCGAAAGCATCGGCGGAATCTTTCCGACGAGGCAAAACGCCTGCTGGACGCAGCCCTGGTTGAAGGCAGTCCCGCCAAGCCCTTGGGGGCAGCGCTGGCTGAGCATTTCAAGGGGCTGGGGCCCGTGGATTTCAATATCCCGCGAGTTGTCGAACAAGACCCGCCTCCGGATTTTGAATGATTATTCTCGACACGAATGTCATATCGGAGAGATTACGGGAACGACCCGATCAGAACATAAGTCTCTGGTTCGATTCGCAACCGGCAGACGCACTTTATCTGTGCACTCCGGTGTTGGCCGAGATGCAATTCGGCGCCGCCAGACTGCAACCCTCCGCGCGCCAGAGGGGGCTTTTGAACGCGATTTCGAGTTTGACGAGCGATGCATTTGAAGGGCGGATATTGTCATTCGATAAGGACGCCGCGTTAGCCTACGGTTTGATCTGTGCGCGACGCGAGGCGCTTGGCAGAACGATTGCGCCAATGGACGCCATGATTGCCGCCATTGCCCGGTCGAACAATGCCAGCCTTGCCACACGCAATGTCGCCGACTTTGAACAGACCGGCATTGATGTGCTTAATCCATTCGTGGCGTAGCCTGACCGCACCGCCCTTAACCAAAAACTCTGTTCGCCGGACTCACCGCGCGAAAAGTGGGCTACACTCGTTTTTGTAAGGGCTTTGGCCCTGACGATTACAGGGATGCCCGTTGGCTGTGGTGGCCTGAAGCGCGTCTAACCGTATGCGATATTTTACCGTTGAAGCCGATCTAGACGGTTGAGGTAAGCGGGTAATTCTGTTGGAGAGCCGTATCTTTACCGAGATGCGGCTCTCCGCATTTTTGGCCGGGGGGATTGCCGCGCCCTGTCGCGCGATGACATAACGCCCCTATGAGCTTACGTATCATTTTTATGGGAACGCCCGATTTCGCCGTGCCCTGCCTGTCGGAATTGCTGGGCGCGGGCCATGAGGTGGCGGGGGTTTACACCCGGCCGCCCCGCGCCGCGGGGCGCGGGCAGAAACAACGCCTCTCGCCGGTGCATGTTTTCGCGCAACACTCCGGCTGGCCCGTGTTTACCCCCGCAACCTTGAAAAATGCGCAACAGCAGCAGGACTTCGCCGGACTTGGAGCGGACGCCGTTATCGTGGTGGCCTATGGGCTTATTCTCCCCAAAGCCATGCTCGATGCGCCGAAGCATGGCTGTCTTAATCTGCATGCATCGCTGCTGCCGCGCTGGCGCGGCGCCGCCCCCATTCAGCGCGCCATCATGGCGGGCGATTCCGAGACCGGAATTATGGTGATGCGCATGGATGAGGGGCTGGATACGGGGCCTATATGTCTGGCCGAGCGCGTGGCGATTGGCGCGGATGAAACCGCGGGCGAGCTGCATGACGCGCTGGCGCGACTGGGCGCGGATTTGATGGTGCGGGCGCTCGCCGCACTGGAGCGCGGCTCTCTGGACTGCACCGGGCAGGCGGAACATGGCGTGCGCATCGCCGCCAAGGTTGAGAAGAGCGAAACACGCATTGACTGGACCCGCCCGGCGGTGGAAGTGCATAACCATATTCGCGGACTCTCACCCTTCCCCGGCGCCTGGTTCGAGTTAGCGGCGAACGGCAAGATTGAGCGCGTGAAAGTATTGCGCTCCAGCATGGGCAAAGGGGATGGCGCACCGGGCGAAGCGCAGGACGATCGCCTGACAATTTCCTGCGGCGCAGGTGCGATTTGTCTCACCCGTCTGCAGCGCGCCGGTAAGAAACCTATGAGCGCGGAAGAATTTCTGCGCGGACAGGCAATTACCCGGGGAACGCTTCTCGCGTGATTAAGCGTATCACGGGTGAAGTGGTGACAAGCTACGAATTGATCGGCTAGGTTAGACGGATACGAGGAGGCGCCCGCAGCGGATTTGGGAGTGCGTCTTGAACCCCCATTTCCCAGATGAAACGGATATTCTGTCCCGCGAGATGTAAATTCTGCTATAAGAATCAATGCAGTACATACATCATAGCAAACGCCTCCCACGTCACCCGGCGGGTGAAACCGGAAAGCCC
>JADFHH010000180.1 GCA_022567275.1 Pseudomonadota bacterium
CCTTTGGGGAAATTCCTTGTTCAATCATTCAAGTATTTGAATATTCATCGATGACCGAAATATCAGATTGGCGACAATCCGATCCTCTGGTCGAGGGACCACCCAATAGACAAAGGAGACTTTTTACAATGATGATTGCGGACACGACGCTCGATGCAAAGGGCCTCAACTGCCCGTTTCCGATCCTTAAAGTAAAAGCAGCAATCAAGGACGTTCCCTCGGGCGGGACGCTTGAGGTGCTGGCCACCGACCCGGGATCAGTTGCCGATTTAGACGCCTTTTGCCGTGCGACGGGACACGAGCTTCTGGAATCCGGCGAGGATGACGGTGTCTACCGCTTCGTGATCAAGAGCAACTCCTGAGGCAGTCCGGTACAGCTTTTTTCAGGGCTGGCGCAGAAACCGCGGAGACCTCAATCTCATTCAAATTCCATTGCCCTGTAGATCCGTCCCGCGTTCTGCCGGGCAAGAATCTCGAACGTATCGAGATGTTCAAACGCCGATTGGTCGATTTTATAGGCGTCGATCAGCGTGCCTCCGTTATCGATCAGTTCGCGCAACTTTTGCCTCATATGAACAAGATAATCCTTGGTGTATTTCGTGACCTCGGCCATGTCGGTCGGCCCGCCGTGACCGGGGATGACGTATTTGGCTTTCAGGGCCGCAAATTTTTCCCAAGTCTCAAGCCAGGCCCGCGTATCGGTGTGTTCGAAGACCGGCAGCAGGCGCTGGTGAAAGGCCATGTCCCCGGTAATGATGAGGCTCTTCTCCGGCAGCCACACCATGATGTCTCCGGGGCTGTGGGCGGGGCCCAGAGCGAGAAGTTCAATGCGCTCGCCGCCCAGTTCGATAACCATCTTGTCCTCGAAGGTCCGGTCCGGCTGGACCACCTGTGTGAGGAACATCTTGTCTCGTGTCCGCCGATAGCCACTCTCCATAAGGGCCGCCGCGTTTTCCTCGATCTCGTGCGCAGCATCGGCATGGGCGATGATCGGCACGCCCTGCTCCTTCCAGTAGTTGGAGCCGAGTACGGCATGACCCTGGCCATTTTCCAGAACCACATATTTGACCGGCTGGCCGGTTATTTTCTTGATTTCTTCATGCAGGGATTTGGCAAGCAGATAGTTGGCGCCGGCATTGACCACCAGCACACCCTCGCTGGTGACGATAAATGACAGATTATTGTTGTGGCCGGAATTCTCATAGGTGGCCGGCGCCGTTGCACCGATGGCGGACCAGACGCCATCGATGACCTTTTGCGGCTTGGCATAGAGAAAAGTGTCGGGCTCCCTGTCGGCGATCTCCAGCGGCAGTCCCGCCTTCTTCCAGGCAACAAAACCGTCAGAGTAATTTCTCACATTCGTGTAGCCCATTCGCTGGAGCGTTTCAGCCGCCAGCGGGCTGCGCTGATTGGTTCCGCAATAGACGACAATCGGGGCATCCTTGCCGGGGACGGCGTCGGTAACGCGATATTCGAGCCAGCCCCGGGGAATCACAATGTTTCGCTTGGCGCGGATCGTCCCTCCCGCGAGATAGGTCTCTCGCAGCGTCCGGACGTCAATAAGGTAGATGCCGGGATTGTTCTCAAGAAGCGTC
Source organism: Pseudomonadota bacterium (assembly GCA_022567275.1). GTDB lineage: Bacteria > Pseudomonadota > Alphaproteobacteria > Rhizobiales > Methyloligellaceae > UBA2767. The sequence goes on from JADFHH010000180.1 coordinate 1,596, forward strand.
TTCAACTCCCCTGTGGAAATATTGGCGATGCGGCTGTTGACGTCCGCCAAAATCTGCTTTCCGGTCGTTATGCCGGCCGGGCTCGCCTGCAAGGCTCCCAAGGGGCATGAGATGAGAATCAAAAATGCCAGGGCGCCTGCAAGCCGTCCATCAAAACAGATACGATTCATCTCTCCCTCCCCTCATGCCGTTCCTGACGGCCGTTTTTCACGTAAGTGGCGGGAGCGGCGGCTGGTAGCCGGAAACATGCACAGCCGCACATGATTGTCGCGGGACAATGGCCACGGCATCAGCCTCGCTGACCGGCCAGAACGTCAAAGTGGTTGGCGCAATGCCTCACTAAACTTCTGCATGAACCAGATCGCCGCAGGAACCAGTCGAGGGTTGCGCTGTCCGCCATCGGTGGACTCACTTGTTTTCTTATTCTGTCCAATCATTTCGTTGAGCATCCAGATCGGGCAGGGAACCGGCAACGTTTCGGGCTGCCTTGATACAAGGTTTGCCACTTTAGCTGGAGTGGACGCCAAGATTACCGGGGTGTTTTTGTCATCGGAGAAAACCACCGTTGGGGCCTTGTTCGCGCTTGCCATACTCACAACGATCACCATCGGCACGAGCAAAGCCGTGCCGAGCATAATGGCAAACCTGTGTTTGAAAATTTTCATAATTTTCTCATAAATTTGCACAGCTTGATGATCTTCCGACCAACCATGATTGTCACAAAAATAACCGCAATGACAGCGAAAAAATAAGGCCTTCCGGACAACGGGATTCCGCATGCCTGGATCGGGATTGGCCAGCGCTGACAATTAGCCGCGGCGTCCGGGATCATTGCCGATGGGGCAAATTCCGGTTCCCGCCGCGAGCTTCGGTTGAGCTGCAATTCGGCGAAGGAAAACGGAACGAACCCGCGGTGTGTGTCGTTGACGGAGATGCGCCGGTTCAAGGGCGGGTAGGCGCGCTGGTGGCAATCCACACGCTCGCAAAGCCGGCAATTGATGCCGATCGGCGTCACGCCGAGCGGGGCATGGCGGGTTACGTGGAGTTGCAACGGGCCGAATTCGCCAGCGAGGCCGACGGCTACACCGCCACCCGCCACCAGCGCGAGGTCGGCACCGGTTATTTCGACGCCGTGACACTAGCGCTTTCGGGGGGCAAGTCATCGACCATGGCGATGGGCAATTCCACCGAAACCGGCCAGTTCCACGACCAGGGGCAAACGGCAGTGGCCGCCGAATGACGCACACCGGCACGTAATCTAGCGCCTATCAACATAGTCTCTGATACAATGCGCTCGCTGGCACTCCGCGGTTGGAGTTATTCGACGCTTGTCATAATATGCAGAAAGCGTACTGCGAAGAGGATTGAATTTCACATTTCAAAAATGGGAGGAGCGCATGAAAAAGTTCGCTGCATCGGCTTTTTTCATAAGCACCCTTGCTTTAGGCATGACCGTCGCGATGGCTGCAGAAGACCCGATCGCTTCACGGCAGGCGATCATGAAGACCGTTGGCACGGCCACCAAGGCGTCGGCTCAGATGATCAAGGGGCAGGTCCCCTTTGATGCGATAAAGGCGGAACTCGCCATGCGCGCGTTAAATGCGGCGGCAATCAGCGTCGTGAAGTTTTTCCCCAAGGGCTCGGAAAAGGGTGGGGATACCCAGGCCTCTCCCAAAATTTGGCAAGACATGAAGGGCTTTCTCGCCGCCGCGAAAAGGCTGGAACAAGTTAGCGCGGTTGGAATCGAGGCTGTGAAAGGCGGTGAGAATCCTTTTGCCGAGGACGATTTCAAGGAAGTCTTCAATGACCTTGTTAAGACCTGTAAGGGCTGCCACCAGGATTATCGGATCGAGAAACAGAAGTAACCGGAGCCAGACAGACCAGCCTGGGGACCCACGATGAGGTTATTTCTGTTTACCTGTGCGGTATTGTCCCTCGCCGTGTCGACTCTATTGGCCCAGCCGCGCGCCGGCAAATCACCAGAAGCTAATTTCAGCCCCATTGCGACTCTGGCGGTGCTGGGAGCAGAACAAGCATATGCGCGTTCGCTGGCACGCGAAATTCTGTTGATCGACATCCGCCATCCAGACGAGTGGGCCGAAACCGGGATAGCAACGACCGCTGTGCCGATCACGATGCATCAGGATATTTCTGTGTTCTTGAGAAAAATCCGGGAGGCCCAATCCGGCCATCCTGCAACTAGACTGGCGCTGATTTGTGCACAGGGGGCCCGGTCCCGGTATATGCAGAGGTTTTTGTACCGGGTCGGATTTCGCAGTGTCATGGACGTTTCTGAAGGAATGATTGGGGGCCCCGCCGGAAAGGGCTGGATCGCATCGAAGCTTCCTGTCCGTAAATGGATTCCGAACTCGAAAAGATAAGCGGCACAAGCTCACCATACATCGCAGAGCGTTCAGGAAAAAAATGACTGCATTCGACCATATCGTCTACGGGCTGCTTTGGCTGAGTTTCGGGGCCATCCATTCTCTGCTCGCGGGAAACCCGGTGAAAGACAGCTTGCCTTCCTTGTTCGGCCGCGGATATCGGCTCGCATATAATCTGTTCGCCGGCCTTCATATTGCGCTTGTCATCGTTGGCGGCGACGCATTCAATAACCACGCGATTGAGCCACGGCGGTGACCGCGAAATCGGCGACGGTGCGCACAACATAGCGCAGCGGGGTGACCAGCTTTACCCACAGGCTCAAGGGACCAGCAACATCGCCGTGAACTTTCTGGCCCAACGGTTTCAGCCTTTATTAACCATAACGCAATACGCTTTCCAGCTAGCAAGAGCCTCATTTCAGCCGGGGCAAACATAAACAAATCCACCTCGCATTGGCACGGTTGAACGATAGCGGAACCAAGCGGTCTCACGTTAGATTTCAACAATGATGCCACTCAGGAGGCGCGCATGACTGGAGCCTCCAAAAATATTGCATGGCTCTTGCGAACACTTAATTTTACATGGATTCTGTTTGTCCTGGTAGCAGCACTACCCTCTATCGCACACGCCGGACATACCCTTACCGCGAGCGCGGGGACACCACAGTCGACGGCCATAAGTACCGTCTTCAGCACGGTGCTCGAGGTGACGTATACGGATGGCGGCAATCCGGTTGAAGGGAAAGTTGTGACCTTTGCCGTGCCGGGTTCTGGCGCCAGTGCGACGCTTTCAGCTTCATCGGCGACTACCAATGCCGCGGGTGTGGCGTCGGTAACGGCGACGGCTAATGCGACGGTTGGCGCCTATGTTGTTACCGCCAGTGAGGAAAACGTGACGGATGTGACCTTGCGCCCTGACCAACACCGCTGGTGCTGCGGCCAACCTTGACGCAACGGCGGGGACACCGCAGTCGGCGACCATCAGCACCGCCTTCGGCACGGCGCTCGAGGCGACGGTGACCGATGGCGGCGGCAATCCGGTCGCCGGGATTGTCGTGAACTTCGCCGTACCGGGCGC
>JADFHH010000181.1 GCA_022567275.1 Pseudomonadota bacterium
AAGGACAATCCGGTGGCGGTGATGATCAGCGGCACGATCATCGGCGAGATCAACAGCGCCATGATCAGGCGGCGGAACGGCATTTCCGGGCGTGACAGGCCAAGCGCGGCGATGGTCCCTAAAACCGTGGCGACGAGAGTCGATGCGACGCCGATAATGACCGAATTCTTTGCCGAGTGAATCCACTGCCCATTGTTCCAGGCATCGTTCCACCAAACGCCATCGCGCGGAATATCGGGGTTTGCCATGCCATGGGTGAGGATGCGGTCGTACCAGCGCAGCGAATATCCCTTGGGATCGAAGCTGAGCATCTCCTGGGTGAAGGTGAAATAAGGCTCGGCATTGAACGACAGCGGAATGATGATGATGATCGGTGCAATCAGGAACAGAAACACCAATCCGCAGATCGTCAGATAGCAATAGTGCCAGACTTTCTCGCCGGGCGATGCATGGGCGGGCAGTGCCATTATCCTTTGGTCCTCAAATAGCGAAGCGATAGGACAAATAAAAAGGGTCCTTAGCCGAGTTTCATATTGTCGATGCCGATGAGGCGGTCATAGAGCCAGTAAATCAGCACGACCCCGAACAGCAGGATCGCGCCCAGCGCCGCAGCCAGGCTCCAGTTCAACGATATCTGCATATGGAAGGCGATCTGGTTGGAGATCAATTGCCCCGACGAACCGCCGACCAGGGCCGGGGTGATGTAATAGCCAATCGCCAGGATGAAGACGAGGAGAAAGCCGGCGCCGATTCCAGGCACGGACTGGGGAAAATAAACTTTTAGAAATGCCGTCAGCGGTGTGGCGCCGAGCGAGCGCGCCGCCCGGACATAGTCGGGCGGAATGGTTTTCATCACCGAATAGAGCGGCAGGATCATGAAGGGGAGCAGAATATGGGTCATGGCGACGATGGTGCCGAGCTGATTATACATCATCTGCACCCGTCCCTCTTCGCCGACAATTCCCAGCAACACCAGCAGATCATTGATGACGCCCTGACTCTGCAGCAGGGCTATCCAGGATGTGGTTCGCACCAGAAGGGAGGTCCAGAAGGGAAGCAGCACCATTATCATCAGCAAGTTGGAATAGCGCAGCGGCAACGTCGCCAGCAAATGCGCGACCGGATAACCGAGCAGCAGGCATAAAAAGGCGATCACGGCGGACAGAACCCAGGTCCTGATGAACAGCAGGACATAAATCCGCCGTTCGGGCTCCACCTGCACAAGATTGCCATCGAGGTCATAGGTGAGATCGATGGCGGCGGCGTAAAAGCTCAGCGTGTGGCTCGACGAGGCGCGCTCCATCACCCGCCACAGATGCAAATCCGCCCAATCCTCGTTGATCTTGAGAAGCTTTTCCCTGTAAGGCGGGCCGGTTAATTTCCGCACCTTGCGCGCGGTCGACTTGAACAGGCTGATAGACCCGGCGCGGGCATAATTGATGCGAACGCCGACGCGAGCGGCGGTCCTGTTCTTCTTGGCGTCGATCAGGTCGAGGGCAAGCGCGGCAAAACCTTCTTCACCGGGCACGCCCCGCACCGGGTTCGCCTGAAGATAGGCGGTGAGCCGCGGCATGTGCTGGGAAAAGATCGGATTGTTGATACTCAAATAGAGCATCTGAGCGATCGGCACGGCGAAGGTCACCAGGACGAACAGCAGCAGCGGACAGACCAGCAGGAAAGCGCGCCGCCGCGCCCGGCGCGTTGCCTGGGCCAGGGCCAGTTTGAGCGGCGTGCCATCGCCGGTCGTCAACGCCGTTAGCTCCACCCGGCCGGGCGCGGTCACGGTCATATCGTTTTATTTCACTCGCACGCCTGGAACGAAAGACCGGAGCGCAGCGGCGCTCCGGCCCTCGCATCGAGCTTAATTGGCAGCAATCCAGGCGTTGAACCGCTCATTAAGTTCAGAGTCATGGTCGGCCCAGAACTCCAAACTACTAAGCAGCGCGTTCTTCATATTGTCCGGCGCCGTTGGCATATGCGGGCCCATCTTGGTCTTGCCGTCCTGATACAGGCCGACAAGCGCCGCCGACGATTTCCGGGCCGGGCCATAGGCGATGTATTTCGACTGATCGGCAAGGCGCTGGGTATCGGTGGAAAACTTGATGAAGTCCAGGGCCAGGTCCTTGTTCGGCGCGCCTTTGGGGATCACGAACAAATCGAGGTCGAGAATCTGACCGTCCCAGACAATGGTAAAAGGCTTGCCCTCACCAACGGCGGCGCCGAAGATGCGGCCGTTATAGGCGGTGGTCATAGCCACCTCGCCGTCGGCCAGAAGTTGCGGCGGTTGCGCGCCGGCATCCCACCACACGACGTCTTTCTTGATCTGGTCGAGCTTCCTGAAGGCGCGCTTGACGCCGGCTTTAGTCCCCAGGAGCTTGTAAACATCCGCTGCCGGCACGCCATCTCCCATCAGCGCCATTTCCAGATTCGCCTTGGCGCCCTTGCGCATGCCGCGCTTGCCCGGGAACTTTTCGGTATCGAAAAAATCGGCCATTGTCGCCGGTTTCTTGCCTTTGAACTTGGTATGGTCATAGGCGTAAATCGTCGACCAAACGATGCTGGCGACCGCGCATTCGGTCAGCGCGCCGTCGATGAAATCCTTTATGGCCGGTGTGCCGTCCGGTGCGGCGGGGAGCTGACTGGCGTCGATGGTTTCCAAAAGACCCTCGTCGCATAAGCGCACCGCGTCGGAAAATTCGACGTCGGCCACGTCAATCGACACGTTTTTTGCGATAACCTGGGCCTTGATCGGCGCCGCCGGGTTGGGTGCGTCGACCGATTTCAGCTTGTTGCCCGTCTTGGCCATCCATGGCTTGTGATAGGCTTCGACCTGGCTCTTCGTATACGCGCCGCCCCACGACATCACCGTGATTTCGCCGGCGCTTACGCCAAAGGCCCCTAGAGAAATGCTCGCCACCAGGACGGTGGAAGCCATCAATCTGGACATGTTCATTTACTTCTCCCTTAATCTTGCCCGGTTCGATCCGGGCGGTTGTACGTTCAATTTTCAGCTATTAAACGCGTTTTTGTCAGGCGCCATTGAAATCGAGCGCCCGGCAATCCTTCGAATGCCAGCCGACATTCAACTCCTCGCCCACACTCAAAGCAGGACGGCTGGAAGCATTGCGCACTTTGACGACGAAGTCATCCGTTTTGGACACCGACATGCGGACACGGATGTGGTCGCCGAGATAAATCAGCTCCTCGATCCGGGCACGCAAATTGTTGGCCATGGCGCCCTTCTTCGGGGCAAGCTCGATGCGTTCAGGGCGGATAGACAGTATCGCACGCGCGCCGACGCCACCAACATTGACCTTTTCCGCACGCACCGTGTTACCGCAGTCAAGTTCGACCAAGCATACATTACCGTCGATCTTGCGGACCGTTCCGTTCAGACGATTATTCTCACCGATAAACTGTGCGACGAAAGCATTGGCCGGCTTCTCATAAAGCTCATCGGGCGTGGAAAGCTGCTGAATAACCCCGTCGTTGAACACGGCGATGCGGTCAGCCATGGTCAAGGCCTCGGCCTGATCGTGGGTCACATAGATGACCGTGACACCAAGGTTCTTATGGATGTGCTTGATCTCGTATTGCATCTGCTCGCGCAGCTGCTTGTCGAGCGCGCCCAGCGGTTCGTCCATCAGAATGAGATCGGGATCGAACACCAGCGCGCGGGCCACGGCGACGCGCTGCTGCTGACCGCCCGATAGCTGGGCCGGTCGGCGGTCGCCGAAGCCGGGAAGCTCGACCATCTCAAGCGCGCGGGTGACCTTTTCCTCAACAACCGCCGCGGGCAGTTTTCGAACCTTCAAGGGGAAAGCAAGATTTTCCGCAACGCTCATATGCGGAAACAGCGCATAATCCTGGAACACCATACCGATGCCGCGCTTGTGCGGCGGAACATCGTTGATCGGGCGATCGTTCAGGAAAATCTCGCCATGGGTGGCGGGCTCGAACCCGGCCAGCATCATCAGGGTTGTCGTTTTTCCCGAACCCGAGGGACCGAGCATGGTGAGAAACTCGCCACGGGGGATGTCGAGATTGAGATCCTTGATGACCAGGGTCTCGCCGTCATAACTCTTCTGTACGCTCTCGAAGCGAACGCTGGCGCCTTTGTTGGTTCCCATACACGCATTCCTCGCCTGCCGGCATTAGTGTTATTGGGCAGCCGTGACGTCCCTTGCAAATCCTGTCCGTGGTTTCATACTGCCATTATAGCGGAAAAAAAGCACGTTAAGTCTGTCTTTCCGGCGTCTCTGTTCCAGGGGCGGCTGGGCTTAGATCCACCTCCGACAATAAAGTCGCGGGGCGAATGCGGTTTCACCACCAGGAAGAAAGGCTGCAATGGTGCGTTACGCTCATCGCTAACGCACCCTTGTATGTCGGAATCATGCGATGATGTGATTTAGCTGGACGGGAGGCCGTAGCACCCTTGATCGCATGAGATCGTTTCGTAGCCTGGTCCCCGCCCAGCCGGTAGTGCGTGAATCCGAACGGTTGATTGGGCCTCAGGTTAAGCCCCTTGATAGCCCGCAAACACAAGGATGGATTCGACTATGACCATAGCATATCCGATTGCCGGCATCGACATCGCAAAGGACAGTCACGATCTGGCAATTTTGAATAAGGATGGCTCGTTCGCCAGCTCGTCACTGGCGGGCGATGAAGGGTCTCTTGAAGCGTGCGCAGCCCGTTTGAAGGAGATGAACGTAAAGCTGGTTGTTCTTGAGGCAACGGGGGGGTACGAACGTCCTTTCATGCTTGCCCTTGATGAAGCTGGCCTGACCGTGGCGCGCATCAATCCGATGCGCTCCAAGGAGTTTGCCAGAAGCCTTGGTCAATTGGCCAAGACCGACAGGATGGATGCCCGCCTGCTGGCGCTTTTTGGTGAGCGCGCCAGACCAAAGCCAACAAAGCTTCTTGGTAAAAAGGCACGCATGCTCAAAGACTTGACCTTAAGAAGGCGGCAACTTGTCGAGACCCGCGCCAAAGAGAAGATGCGCTTGAAGCAGGTGTCTCAGCGGGGCGTGCAAACCGCCATTGAAAAA
>JADFHH010000182.1 GCA_022567275.1 Pseudomonadota bacterium
TAATAAGTATCGTGGAGCGCGCGGTCGACACCGGCATTGGACAGCACGACGCCCGTCACCCCGCCCAGGGTGAACAGGAAGATGAAACCGAAGGCCCACAGCATGGGCGTGCGAAACTCGATCGATCCGCCCCACATGGTGGCGATCCAGGAGAAAATCTTCACCCCCGTGGGCACCGCGATCACCATGGTGGCGGCGACGAAATAGGCTTGTGCGTTGAGCGAGATGCCTGAGGTATACATGTGGTGCGCCCATACGACGAAACCGACCGCGCCGATGGCCACCATGGCGTAGACCATGCCCAGATATCCGAATATCGGCTTGCGTGCAAAGGTCGAGATCACATGGCTGATCAGCCCGAACGCCGGCAGGATGATGATGTAAACCTCCGGATGGCCGAAGAACCAGAACAGGTGCTGGAACAGCACCGGATCGCCGCCACCCGCGGCATCGAAGAAGGTGGTGCCGAAATTGCGGTCGGTCAGCAGCATGGTGATGCCTCCCGCCAGAACGGGAAGCGCCAGCAGCAGCAGGAATGCGGTCACCAGGATCGACCAGACGAACAGCGGCATCTTGTGAAGGGTCATGCCCGGCGCGCGCATGTTGAAGATGGTGGTGATGAAGTTGATGGCGCTCAGGATCGACGAGGCGCCGGCAAGGTGCAGCGCCAGAATCGCGAAATCCATCGCCGGGCCGGGCGAGCCCGAGGTCGAAAGCGGCGGATAGATCGTCCAGCCGCCGCCAACGCCATAGCCGCCCGCCGGACCCGGCACGAACAGCGAAATCACGAGCAAGGTGAGAGCCGGCGGCAGCAGCCAGAAGGAAATGTTGTTGAGCCGGGGGAACGCCATATCCGGGGCGCCGATCATCAATGGCACGATCCAGTTGCCGAAACCGCCGAACAGGGAGGGCATGATCATAAAGAACACCATGATGAGGCCGTGCGCGGTGACGAAGGTGTTGAAGACATGCGGGTCGGAAAAAATCTGCATGCCGGGCTCCTGAAGCTCCATGCGCATGCCGACCGAGAGCGCGCCGCCGACGATCCCGCCTACCAGCGCGAATATCAGATAGAGAGTCCCGATATCCTTGTGGTTGGTCGAGAAAAGATACCGCTTCAGGCCCGCCGGACGATCGTGAGGATGCGCGGCGGCGAATTTACCTTCCATGTCCCGGTGCCCTCGTCAATTCGGCGCTGCGCCTCAGCTTTGCCCGCCGGGACGGCGCGGACGCAAAATCCTGCTTTGCTTGCTTGAGCCAGATTTCGAAATCCGCATCGCTCACGACACGGACCGCTATCGGCATGTAGGCATGTTTCTGTCCGCAAAGCTCGGAGCATTGTCCGTAATAAACGCCGGTTTTCTCGGCCCGGAACCATGTGCGGACGATCCGGCCCGGTACGGCGTCGGTTTTCACGCCAAATGCGGGAACCGCCCAGCTGTGGAGGACATCCGTGGCGGTGACCAGAATATGGATATTCCTGTTGACCGGCACGACGACGTCATTGTCGGTCGCGAGCAATCGCGGCTGGCCGGGCTTCAACTCATCGTCCTCGAGAAGCACCGCGTCGAATGTCAAATCGCCATGATCGGGATATTCATAACTCCAGTACCACTGCGAGCCGATCGCTTTCACGGTCAGATCGGCTTTGGGAAAATCATATTGCGCGAACAACAGCCGGAAGGAGGGAATGGCGACCACCACCAGGATCAGAATGGGGACGACCGACCAGGCGACTTCAATCAAGGTGTGGTGGCTGGTCTTCGATGGCGTCGGGTTGGCCCTGGAGTTGAACCGGAGCGCCACATAGATCAAAAGACCGAGGACGAAGAACGTGATAAGCCCGGACAGAACCAGTAAAAAATTATGAAAATCATCGATTTGCCGCATGATTGGCGATGCCGCTTCCTGAAAACCCAACTGCCACGGCGCTGGCCGGCCCAGGTCAGCGAAGGCTGGCGTGCTTAAGAGAAATGCGGCCGGCGCGGCAAATACCGCAAATGCCCTGGCGCTGGAACGACCGATGGTCATTTTCCGATGCTCCTCTTAAAAATCCCCGGTCATGTCCGGCCCGAACCCGCACCCGCCGAAGGCCGATCCCAAGGGTCCTTGCGCCAGCATACCGGAAGTAGACGATACGACACACTAATAGATTCGCGGCGCGTAACGGCGAACGAATTCGCCGCAGGTGAAAAAGCATGACAGCCGTACCGGCAAGTCCGGATTTTTCCCAAAAATCTGTGCGGCAAGCGGTTAATGTTCTCAAGCGCCTATGGTGCTATAAACCCGCCACAACCCAGTTGATCGCACCTCATGACCAAGCAACCAAACAGCGCCGGATTGGCCACACGCACAATACCGCGCCTCGCGGCCTTCATATTGCTGGCCGCGATCGTCGTGGCAAGTACGACACAAACCCTCGCCCAGGCCCAGCCCAAGAAATCTTTCGGTGACTGGAAAATCGACTGCGGCAAGCCCCCCGGTGCGCGAACTGAGCGATGTGCCTTGCTGCAAAGCGTCGTAGACGAGGCGCGCTCCAATGTCGGCCTGCGGGTCGTGTTCCTGCTGACGTCGAGCGGGGAGCGGGTGCTGCGCGTCGTGGCTCCGCTCGGCGTTCTCCTGCCTTTCGGACTGGGATTGCGAATCGACAATGAACCCATTGGCGACAAGCCGCTGCCGTTTATCCGCTGCCGGGCGATGGGGTGCATCTCGGAAATCATCGTCAAGGACGCGCTGCTCGACAAACTCAAGACCGGGACCGAAGCCCTGTTCATTATTGTCGAGACCAAGGAACAGGGCCGCGCCATACCCATATCGCTCAAAGGGTTCGCCAAGGGCTTCGAATATCTGACCACCCTGTCAAAAGCCAAATGAATAAATTTTGCATCCTTGACATGGATGCAGGCGAGCCAAGGCTCTAGAAATATTCGGGAAAGGCACGCGCCAGGGCGGCCCGAACCCGATCGCGCACCGGCATCGCGGGTTCGGCGTAGTCGAAGGATTGCCCGGTGACAGTCTCGAACAGGGTGACATATTTGCCAGCAAATTCCATCAGTATTGCCGGCGGGATTTCCGGGATCGGGTCTTTATACGGGTCGCACCGGGCACGCACCCACAGGCGCAGAAATTCCTTGTCGAGACTGTCTGGCTCATCGCCAGCCGCAAGGCGCTCCTCATAACTTTCAGCCTTCCAGTAGCGGCTCGAATCCGGTGTCAGGATTTCATCGCCCAGGATGATTTCGCCGTTTTCATCGAGACCGAATTCGAATTTCGTGTCGACAAGGATAAGCCCGTTACCGGCGGCGATGTCGCGTCCGCGCGCGAACACAGCCAGGCTTTTCGCGGCAACCTCGTCCCATTGCGCCTGAGTGAGGGCGCCCTGCTCCACGATGTCGCTCGCGGTTGTCGGCGCGTCATGCTCACCGGCCTCCGCCTTGGTGGTTGGCGTTATGATGGTTTCCGGTAATTTCTCATTTTTGACCAGACCCTCGGCAAAGCGGTGGCCATAAAGCACACGCTCGCCTTGTTCGTACATCGGCCAGATACTGGTTTCGGTCGATCCGGTCATGTAATCCCGGACGACCATCTCGATGGGGAGAATTTCAAGCGTTTTTGCCACGACCACATTGGGGTGGGGATAATCGATAACATGATTGGGACAGATATCTTTTGTCTGGTCGAACCAGAAGCGCGCGGTCTGCGTCAAAACCTGGCCTTTGAACGGTACGGCGGCGAGGACCTGATCGAAGGCCGATTGCCGGTCGGTGGCGATCATGATCCGGCGGCCGTCAGGGAGATTGTAAGAATCCCTCACCTTTCCACGCTGAAAATTCGGCAGTTCCGGAAATACGGCGTCGGTCAAGACACCGGCCAATGCCTGTTTGTCGCGATCGGAAATTATCATGCCGCCCCTAAAAAGCCTCTGCCTCGAAAAGCCTGTCGATGTCACCATCCCAATCGCGCGCATAGGCGTCAAGCAGAGTTTCAGCCCGCGTGCGTCCTGTAGCGGCAATATCCACAATAGTTTGCAGGAACTGGGTTTCATCGTTACCGGAAGCGTCCAGCCTGGCGCGCGCGGCGAGACCGGCATGGGCGATGTCCACGCATTGGCGCGCCACGTCGAGCACCGTGCCTGCGCGAAACGGCGCGTTCAGCGCCTGCCGGGGAACCGCATCGCGCAAGCGCTGGCGCTCTTCGCCCGACCAATCCTTGACGATATCCCACGCCGCGTCCAGCGCGCCGGAATCGTAGAGCAGCCCGGTCCAGAAAGCTGGCAGCGCGCAAATGCCGCGCCACGCCCCGCCATCGGCGCCGCGCATTTCCAGAAACTGCTTCATGCGCACTTCGGGAAACAGCGTGGAGATGTGATCGGTCCAGTCGGTCTCATCGGGCTTTTCGTTTGGCAGTGCTTCGAGTTTGCCATCCAGGAAATCGCGAAACGAGGCGCCCGCCACGTCGATATAGTCGCCGTCGCGGTAGACGAAATACATCGGCACATCGAGCGCATAATCGACATAACGCTCAAACCCCATGCCATCTTCGAATACCCAGGGCAACATGCCGGTCCGGTCGGGGTCGGTGTCGCGCCACATTTCGCTGCGATAGGTGAGAAAACCGTTCGGCTTGCCCTCCGTGAAGGGCGCGTTGGCGAACAGCGCGGTGGCGATGGGTTGCAAAGCGAGCCCGACCCGCAGCTTTTTCACCATGTCGGCTTCATCGGCAAAATCGAGATTGACCTGGATGGTGCAGGTGCGGTGCATCATATCCAGCCCGTGATCCCCCATGCGCGGCATGTAGGCGCGCATCACCTCATAGCGCTGCTTGGGCATACGCGGCGTTTCGGCCAGCGTCCATTTCGGCGAAAACCCCAGACCCAGAAAACCGATATCCCAGTCCTTCGCGATCTGGCGCAACTGCTCAAGATGCCGGCCGGTCTCCTCGCAGGTTTGATGAACGGTTTTCAGCGGTGCGCCCGAGAGCTCTAACTGGCCGCCGGGCTCCAGCGTAATGGACCCGCCCAGCGGGCAATCGGGCTGCTTGAG
>JADFHH010000183.1 GCA_022567275.1 Pseudomonadota bacterium
GCGGCCACCACGATGAGCAGCCCCGAAAAAGGGCGCGGTCGGATCAACGGCGGCATGGACGGATTATCGCTTATGCCCGCCCGCCCTATCAACGGCGTACCGGAAAGCCCATGCCCAAGCGGCCCCCAGCCTTCAGTCCTCGACCCCGGCGTCGATCAGCGGCACGAATCGGGTGGCGCCCAAATCCTCGGTCTCGGCGCCGGTTTCGGTGCGCCGGACGCGGATCAGGTGCTGATCCTTCTCGTCCAGGCCGACGGGCAGCACCATGATGCCGCCTTCGGCCAACTGGCCGAGCAGGATTTCCGGCACGTCGGCGGCCGCCGCGGTGACCATGATGCGCTCGAAGGGCGCCTGTTCGGGCCACCCCAGGGTGCCGTCGCCGGTCAAGGCGGTGATGTTGACCAGGCCGAGGCGGCCAAGCCTGTCCTCGGCCCGTTCCAGCAACTGGGGATGGCGTTCGATGGTATAGAGCCGCCGGCACAGCCGCGCCAGCACCGCCGCATGGCCTTGGCTATTGAAGCCAAGCCGGTTTATCATCGCGCCATTACGGGGGAGCCTGAAGACGCGCGGGCGCGGGTTGCCTGATTGCGGGCGCGGCGTCACCGTCCCTATCTCCGCGAAGCCGAAGCCTGAGTTAAGAATGGCCCCCGGCACCCGGGCATTCTTGTCGAACCCCGCCGCGATACCGATTGGATTGGGGAAATCCAGCCCCCAGATATTTTGCGCCAGCCGTTTGTCGTCCGGATTTAGCTGGCGCGGGTAAAGCCCCGCTTCCAGGGCCTTCAACGTCACTTCATGGGCGTGCTCGGGATCGAGCGCGCGCAGGAAGGGAAGGGCGAGATCGGCGATGCTGGACATCATGACGCCACGCCTCGCGGAAACACATGCGCGCCATCGCGCCCAAGCGGCAATGGTTCCGCTGACAGGACAGCATTCATCTCAAGTGACCCGTAAAGATGCGGGAACAGAGCACCGCCACGTGATCGCTCCCATTTGAGATCTTCGCCAAGCCGCCCGGCATCGACCGCAATGAGCAGGAGATTATCCTGGCGAGCAAAATGCTTGGCCGCTGTCGCCACGACCTGGCGCGCGGATGACAAGTGAATATAACCATCTTGCAGGTCTGCCGGCGCGCCCGCAAAGGCGCCGGCCTCGATAGCGCGCGCCCAAGCGTCTGCTGAGCAGATTTTGTAGATGATCGCGCTCATAATGCTTCGTGGTCCCGACCCTGCTCCGGTGGCGCACACTAGCCGCAGCGCGTGATGGCAACAAGGGAAGGGCCGGGATGGTTCGGAAAGCGTGACATTCTAGGTTACAATTCCTATCGTAGGGTTTATATTCCGATTCGAGTATAGCCGCGTTCTCTGGCGCCCGGGACAGATATCGGGACGGATCATGAGACTTACGCACCATCAGATTTGGACGGCGATCGATGCCCTTGCCGCGCGCTATGGCTTTTCGCCCTCCGGACTGGCGAAGCGCGCCGGTCTTGACCCCACCACCTTCAACCGCTCCAAACGGGTGACCCCCAAGGGCCGTGACCGCTGACCCAGCACCGAGAGTCTTTCCAAGGTGCTGGAGGCGACCGGCGCCGATCTCGATGAATTGATGGCGCTGGTCCGCAATGCCGGCAAGGACCGCTATGAACCGGCCAAGCCAATCCCGCTGATTGGCTTCGCGCAGGCGGGGGCGGGTGGCTTTTTCAACGATGGCGGGTTTCCCGTTGGCGGCGGCTGGGAGCAAATCCGTTTCCCTGAGGTCAAGGACGAGAACGCATATGCGCTCGAAGTGTCGGGCGACAGTATGGAGCCGCTTTACCGTGAGGGGGACATCATCGTGGTCTCGCCCAATTCCGGCGTGCGCCGCGGCGACCGCGTGGTGGTGCGCACGCTCGATGGCGAGGTGCTGGCCAAGATTCTGGTTCGCCGCACCGCCAAGACGGTCGAGCTGGGCTCGCTCAACAAGGAACATCTCAATCTGGTGCTGCCGCTCAACCGGATTGAATGGATTGCGCGGATCATCTGGGCGAGCCAGTGATGCGTTCAAACAAAAACCGCCGGGGTCATGCCCCGGCGGTTTCAATTCTCAAAAGTCCTCTAAGCGAGGTTACGAAGTAGCATAAGCTACGTAGCAAGCTGGATATTGGTCGCCTGCTTGCCGCGGCCGCGCGGGTCGTCCTCGATGTCGAAGGTCACCTTGTCGCCTTCGTCGATGCTCGGTACGCCAGCCGCCTCAAGAGCGGTGACATGAACAAACACATCCTTGGAGCCGTCTTCCGGCGTGATAAAGCCGAAGCCGCGTGAGTGATTGAAGAATTTTACAACGCCATTCGTTGCCATGTGGGATAATCCTTTCCCGTCAGTTGTCATTGGATATCGAGGCGCACGCGCACACGCACGAAGGCGCTCGCGTTCGCTAGTGAACTCTCAGTTTTCGGGAAAGGCAAGCAGTCCATTACAAAGATAGTCGTCTAACCTGATCGTTTGAGAGGGCGCGCCTTATCCAACTTCTCGGCGCGCCGGTCCGCCATATATGGCCGCTGGCGCGCCCTGACGCAAGTAAAAACAATGGTGAGTTTGCTTTATGGTTTCCAGACACTGTCAGCTGTCCCTCGCGACGGTGTTACGCAATCGCATCGGCGATCGCCTTGCCGCAGGTGAGCATATCGGCCTTGCCGCCAAGATCGCGGGTGCGCAAGCTCTCTTCCGCCAGCACCGTCTCGATGGCGCGCACAATCGCGTTCGCCGCCTCCACATGTCCCAGATGTTCGAGCATCATCGCCGCGGTCCATATCTGGCCGACCGGATTGGCGATGCCCTGTCCGGCGATATCGGGCGCGCTGCCATGCACCGGTTCGAACAGCGAGGGGTGGACGCGCTCGGGGTTGATGTTGGCGGCCGGGGCGATGCCGATGGTTCCGGTGCAGGCCGGTCCCAGATCGGACAAAATGTCGCCGCACAGGTTTGACGCCACCACCACGTCGAAACGGTCCGGGTTGAGTACGAAATGGGCGGCCAGAATATCGATGTGATATTTGTCGCAGGCAATATCGGGGTAGCGCTCGGCCATCGCCGCCACGCGCTCATCCCAGAACGGCATGGTGATGGCGATGCCGTTCGACTTGGTCGCCGAAGTCAGGTGTTTTTTGTCGCGTTGCCGCGCCAGCTCGAAGGCGTATTCGAGCACCCGGTCGATACCGTAGCGCGTCATCACCGTTTCCTGGATACAGACTTCGCGCTGGGTCCCTTCAAACATGCGCCCGCCGATCGAGGAATATTCCCCTTCGGTGTTCTCGCGCACCACGAGAAAGTCGATATCGCCGGGTTGCCGGCCCACGAGCGGACAGGGCACACCGGGCATCAGCCGCACCGGGCGCAGATTCACATATTGATCGAATTCGCGGCGAAACAGAATCAGCGATCCCCATAGCGACACATGATCGGGCACCGTTTCGGGCCAGCCGACCGCGCCGAAGAATATCGCGTCATGGCCGCCGATTTGCGCCTTCCAGTCTTCGGGCATCATGCGCCCGTGTTTGGCGTAATAGTCGCAGGATGCGAACTCGAAATCATCGAAACGCAAATCGAGATGGTATTTTTTCGCCGCCGCCTCCAGCGCGCGCACCCCTTCGGGCACAACTTCCTTGCCAATCCCGTCTCCAGGAATGACGGCGATACGATGTGCGTTGGATTGACCCGGCATTGGTGCGTGCCCCCTTCATGTGTTTTTTCGCGCGCCTTCGTGTTTGGCGAAATGGCACGGCCAAGTCAAATCGCGCTAGCGCAACCAAAAAAAACCGGCAGGGCCAGCGTGTGGCCCTGCCGTGTGATATGGCTTCTAAAAGCCGGTTATTTGCACTTCACAGGTTTTGCCTTATCGGGACGCCGGCTATGTAAAAAGCGCGAGAGCGATAGCGCCTGCAACGACGATCACCGCCAGGCTTATGCCGGTCCAGAGCAGGGCACGTGCATCAGGAGATTGGGTATCCATAAGAAGCCTCCAATCTGATGTGCGGGCCTTTATTTGCAGCGGAAAGGCCCGCGTTCAATGGTTCCGCGAGCCAAAACCCGTGTCTTGACCTGGGGGGAGTATACTACTTTTGTCTAATGGGGGCAAGTTTTGAGTGGAGGGACGGGACCGCCGATTGCGAGCGTGCACTTGCCGCGCTTCAAGAGAGCGAATGTCATGACCGAAATCGAAGCCTTTCACGCCCATGTCTATTTCGACGCCGCACGCCTGACCCAAGCGCGGCGTCTCTGCGAAGACTGCCGCGACCGGTTCGCGGTGGAGATGGGCCGCGTCCATGAAAGGCCGGCCGGCCCGCATCCGGACTGGAGTTGCCAGCTGGCATTTCCTCCCGATCTGTTCGGCGCGGTCGTGCCCTGGCTGGCGCTCAACCGCGACGGGCTGATCGTGTTCGTCCACCCGGAAACGGGGGATGACTTGAAGGATCATACCGAACATGCCCTGTGGATGGGGGAGGTCCGGCCGCTCGATCTGTCGATATTCGATGGGTCCTGAGAGCTACGGGGCGGGGATAAATTAATCATGAGAAAACTGGACATGTTGACAATCTACGGGTATCCCGTAGTAACATGAATGACGACTCTTTCGAATGGGACGAGGCCAAGGCCGCCGAGAACGCCGCCCGGCATGGCGTGAGTTTCGAGAAGGCCCGGCTGGTGTTCGACGACCCCTTCGCCATCGAATTCGTGGACAGCCGCGAGGACTATGGCGAGGAACGTTTCGTCATTATCGGCATGGCCGAGGACCGCGTCCTGTTTGTTGCCTACACCCTGCGCGAAGACAAAATTCGCATAATCTCCGCACGTGGAGCCGAACCACATGAAAAACGCATCTACCACGAAGAAAACGCCTAAGCGCGCCACGCGAGACCAGACCGGCTGGAGCCGTTTCGACGCCATGGGCGAGGCCGAACGCCACAAGGCCGCGCTCGCCGATCCCGACGCGCTGCCGCTAACGGATGAAGACCTGAGAGGCATGAAGCAGACGCCGCAGGTGAAGATCATCCGCCGCGC
>JADFHH010000184.1 GCA_022567275.1 Pseudomonadota bacterium
CTGAAAGGTCATGAATACCGATTCCGGTATCGTTCCGGTTAAAGACTCCTTCCCCATGCCGATGAGGAAAGCCTTCGACAGGCCGCCGACCCAGGCGTTGAGCCCGCCGCCATCGCTGAAGGCAAGGGAATAGCCGGCGATCATCCACAGCACGCTCATAAGGCAGGTCACGGCAAAGCTCTGCATCACCGTGGCGAGCACGTTTTTCTTGCGCACCATGCCGCCATAAAACAGCGCCAGGCCCGGTATGGTCATCATCAGCACCAGCGCGGTGGATGTCAGCATCCACGCGGTGTCCCCGGCGCTCAGTTTTACTTCTTCCGCGCTGAGCGCCGGTCCGGCGAACAGGACCATGACACCGGCTGCGCCGCCAAGCGCTGTCAGCAGGTTGCGAACAGGTTTCATTTCAAACCCCCTAATTTTACGGTTGATTGTGTCGTTACAGCGCATCGGCATCGCTTTCTCCGGTGCGGATGCGAATGGTTTTCTCGATCGGAGAGACGAAAATCTTGCCGTCGCCGATCTGGCCGGTGTTGGCGGCGTCGGCGATAACGCTCACCGCCTTGGCGGCGAGATTGGCCGGCATGGCCACCTCGATCTTGATTTTCGGCAGGAAATTCACGGCATATTCCGCGCCGCGATAAATCTCCGTATGGCCCTTCTGGCGTCCATAGCCTTTGACTTCCGTGACCGTCATGCCCTCGATGCCAAGCTCGGTCAGCGCTTCGCGCACCGCGTCGAGCTTGAAGGGTTTTATGACGGCTGTGACCAGTTTCATGGCGTATTCCCTCTCTCGTTGCTGGCGGACGGGCCGTCCTGGAAACTCAGACCACCTCAGGACCGCGCCCGTTTGTCTCTCAACGCCGTGCGAAAAAGCGCGCCGTCAAGCCGGTACACTCAAGCCCCGTGCCAAGTGAGAGATTATCTAATAAGACATTGATATTATTATAGATAATAGGATGGAACCGGCAGCGTGACCGCGCCTTGGCCATGAAATCCGCCTAATATTTCGGCAGACAAGCTTCTTTGCTTAAAAAATAGGCATAACAGGGCGCGTCCGGCAGCCCGGAGGCTCCGGATTTTGATTTTACCCCCGCAGGCGGGGGACTGGCGCGGAGCACTGAGCGACCGCGATCATTTTTTTAGAGCGGCCTTCCAGCGCTCCGCGCACGGTATCTTTGCGAAATCCGCCCGGCGTCTTGCACCCGTCCCTCTCAAGTGAGAGGACAGGTCAGCTCTCAGGCGCGGGGGCCGTAGTACCCCCGGGTCCGGGACGGCACGCCCGGGGTGGCCGGGTCCGTTAAACCTCAGCGTTTGTCACAACACACCAATCGCGCTCAAGTAGCCCGAAGGGCGGTAGCGCAAACAAAAACCACCGCAGGAACCACTCCCCTCCCCACGAATCAAGACGGTCTCGAGTCCGCGTCCCCTTAATGAGGAAGAGATGGGCGGATAATAATGCATGGGGCGAGGGCGGGGATAAGTTTTTTTCAATTTCCCATACCCGTTTGTTATTCCAGACTCTTTCGTCATTCCGGCCCCCTTTCGTCATTACCGGACCATGTGCCCCGATCAAGTCGGGGCACATGGTCCGGTAATGACGAAAGGGGGGCCTCGTCCGCCAAAGCATCATGACACAAGATCAAGAGACAAGGGTGCGTTAGATGAGCGTAACGCACCATTGCGGCCTTTCTGCACGGGTTCAAAAAACCGCATTGGTGCGATACGCTGCGCTATCACACCCTACAATCACGCGAACCTTCATTGGCGGCTCCGGCGGGAACAGCCGTGAGCGATAAACCGAAACAAAGGCCGAATTACGGTGACAGAATTACGGTGACAGTAACCGAATTAACAGCCCTCGCGGCGTTATTATGCGGCAGCAACTGGATTCCGGTTTTCACCGGAAAGACGGGGGCGGAATGACGAATGAGGTATGGGAGCAGTCTGGATCATGAAACAGGCATCAAGCTCCCTCCCTTGCATGTTCGCGAAGCGCGAATCAGGCGAACATCTGGTTGGCTTCCAGGAGGGTTGCAACCCTCCTGGAAGCTGGGCGGACCGGACCGTTACTCCCTGGGTGCAAGGCACCGTAGGGGAGCTTGGTCGCTCCGTCCTTCACGCTTCAACCTGAACAGATGAAAGGGAGAAAGTCCCGTATGCAAGGCAAGGTCAAGCGAAGCGCTCAGGCGCCAGTCTATGTCGGAATCGATGTAAGTAAAGCCCGTTTGGATGTTTATCTCCATCCGCTCGGCGAGGCGTTCCAGGTGGCCAACGACAAGTCCGGCTGGAAGGCGATCAAGCGGCGCCTCAAGGGCCATCAAGTAGAACGCGTTGTCGTCGAGGCGACCGGCAAATATCACCGTGGCGTGCACCGCTCACTCAGCGGCGATGGTTATTGCGTCGCCGTCATCAATCCGTTTCGCTCGCGCCGCTTCGGCGAGGCTCTGGGCGTGCTTGCCAAGAGCGACAAGATCGATGCCCGCGTGCTCGCATTGTCGGGCGAGGCGCTCAAACCCGGCAGGACGGCGCCGGCGCCTAAATCTTTGGAAGAGATGCCCCGAATTGATGACTGCGATCAAGGCCTTCAAAGCCGAGCGAACGGCGCATAGCAATCGCCTGGGCGACACCGGCAGCACCGTGCTCAAGCGTTGTCTGAAAAGCCATTTGAAAAGCCTTGACCGCAAGATCGCGCGGCTTGAGAGCGAGGTCATGGCCCGGCTCAAGGCCGATGCCGCGCTCTGGCGGCGCTATCGGATACTGACCTCGATCCCTTAGCATCGGACCGGTCGGGGCGGCGACGCTGATCGCCCATTTGGCCGAGTTGGGCACTTGCTCGCCCAAGCAGATCGCAGCCCTTGTCGGCGTCGCGCCGATGAATTGCGATTCAGGATTGATGCGCGGCAAACGCCGTATCCGTGGTGGCCGCGCCCGGGTGCGCTCTTGCCTTTACATGGCCGCCCTCGCAGCTGCGCGCTCCGACAAATCCGGCATGAGGGAATTCTATCAACGCCTCAGAGCCAAGGGCAAACCAGCCAAGCTCGCCCTCACCGCCGTGATCCGAAAGCTCGCTATTCTCGCCAACACACTTATAAAAGAGGATCGTCTATGGCAGCCCATTGCACCTTGACTTCAAACACAGATGCTCCCTTATCCGTCATTTCCCAGATCACCTCCAGGTTTGCAGAGATCATACCCCCGGACCACCGTCAAAGGGACAGAGTTTTCTCCGCAGCCAACCGATGGCCTGATTGTTCGTTTCCCGCGTCCGGAAGGCCATTGGAATATGACGTACCGGCCATGGCGAACAATTTTGGCGCTGATTTTGACCAGCTTCTCCCGTAGCGTGGTCAATGACCAGTGTTCCATCTCCTTCGGCAAGGCAAACGTCCCCATGAAGTGGGCAAGATCGTAGGTCAGGACGTGAAGCTGGAGCCGTGAAATTCCAGCTTCAGGCGGCGGTCGAAATTAACTCTTAACCCCTCCGGTTTTGATTCACCCGCCGGGGGTGGCATGATAATCGCTCCATATTTTTTTCAACATATTGATTTTTGTAACAAAACCACAATCATATGTCACGGAGCATCGGGCTCACTTGGGGAATGGGGGATAGTCCACCTTCACCAGATACAGACCGTGCGGCGGTGCAAGCGCCGCGCATTTCGCGCGGTCTTTTGCATTCAGCGCCGCCGCCACGTCTCGCACCCGCCATCTGCCCTCGCCAACCTGCTTCAATGCGCCTGCGATTGAGCGCATCTGAGCGTGCAGGAAAGACCGCGCGCGGGCGGTGATATGTATTTCCGCTCCCACCCGCGACACGCTCAACACATCAAGCGTTTTGACCGGCGACTTTGCCTGACACTGGACGGCGCGGAATGTGGTGAAGTCATGCTCGCCAACGAGCGCCTGGGCGGCGTGATGCATGTTATCCGTATCGAGTGATTTTGGCACCAGCCACACCCGGTCCCGGTCCAGCGCCAGCGGCGCGCGGCGGTCGCACATCCGGTAAAGATATTCGCGCTTCACGGCCGAAAAACGGGCGTCAAATTCTTCCCCCGCCACCTCGCACGCAAGCACCGTAACCGGGTCTGGTCTGAGATGCGCGTTGAGCGCGTCGCGCACCGTATCGGCTGGCCAGTCTTTCTCAAGATCGAAATGCGCCACCTGACCAAGCGCGTGGACGCCCGCATCGGTGCCGCTTGAATTGCCAAAACAGCGTAACTGATTTTGGTCGGCTCGACGCTGGTATTAGCTGTTCTTAACCGCACTATAGAGAGCCATCGTTCCGAAAATCGTAGGGAACGATTGTCGTTCCGCGACCTTGGCGAATCCCTCTTGCTCAAACAGCTCTATGAGCTTTCCTGATACATTGTCTTGCGTGGTCTCGAAGCCATCAAGAACCTGTATGAAAAAGAAAAGCCCCCGCATTAACTTGTTACCAGCGCGACCCCAGTCCGCCACATGAAGTTCGCCTCGTGGTTTTAGCACCCGATATATTTCGCACGCTGTACGCTTTTTGTTGTCCCATGTCAGGTGGTGGAAGAATAAGCTCGATACGACCCGATCAAAATGTTCATCCGGATATGGCAATTTTTCAGAGAATGCATGGTCAAATTGTATGGCGACCTTGGCTCGGTTCGCCTTGCGTTCAGCGAGGGATAATATAGCCTGGTCACCGTCGACCGCGGTTACGCTTGCCGCTGGCTTGTTACACTTAATCATGATCGCGAGTGTGCCCGTACCACATGCGAGATCAAGAATCTGCTGTCCCGCTTCGAATCGCGCCTGTTGGATAAGCGCTTTCTTAAAAGTTCTTTCGCGGGTGGTGGCCCCTACCACCACATCGTAATACGGCGTGAGCCAGTGATATCCTAACGCCGGCACATATTTACTGTCGGGCGGTGGCGCTGTCATTAATCCCTTGCATGTTCGCGAAGCGCGAATCAGGCGAACATCTGGTTGGCTTCCAGGAGGGTTGCAACCCTCCTGGAAGCTGGGCGGACCGGACCGTTACTCCCTGGGTGCAAGG
>JADFHH010000185.1 GCA_022567275.1 Pseudomonadota bacterium
CCAAACACATAGAGCCGATAGCGGCTCAGCTCCGGAAACGGCGTCACATAGCTGTTGGAGGAATATGTCAGCCCTTGTGCCTGGGCGCGCGGGTGCGGCGCGCCAAACGCGGCTAAAATGAACGCCAGCGCGGCGGCGGCGCCCGTGAAATGCTTCAAAACGCGCTGAGAGCGCATGGATTTTGAACTGGACATTTCCTGTTGCTCTGGCTCTCCCCGGACTAGAGAATAAACTTGCTCAAATCGGCGTTTTTGGCCAGCTCGCCGATATTGTCGCGGACGTGTTTCTCGTCGATGACGATTTTCTGGCCGTCCATGTCGGTGGCGTCGAAGGAAATTTCGTCGAGGATTTTCTCCATCACGGTCATCAGCCGCCGGGCGCCGATATTCTCCACATTGGAGTTCACTTCCACCGCGATATCGGCGATGGCGTCGATGCCATCTTCGCGAAACTCGATGTCGACGCCTTCGGTCGCCAGCAGCGCCACATATTGCTTGGTCAGGCAGGCTTTTGGCTCGGTCAATATGCGTTTGAAATCATCTTTTGTGAGCGCGCGCAACTCAACCCGGATCGGCAGGCGGCCCTGAAGTTCGGGCAGCAGATCGGAGGGCTTCGACACATGGAACGCGCCCGAGGCGATGAACAGGATATGGTCGGTTTTCACCGGGCCGTATTTGGTCGAGACCGTGGTGCCCTCGATCAGGGGTAGCAAATCGCGCTGCACGCCCTCGCGCGACACATCGCCGGAATGTTCGGTGCGCTTGCAAATCTTGTCGATCTCGTCGAGGAACACGATGCCGTCATTCTCGACCATATATATGGCTTCCTGGGCGATAATGTCGTCATCGATCATTTTGTCGGACTCTTCCGCCAGCAGAATGTCGTAGCTTTCCTTGACGGTGACCCGGCGCGCCTTGGTGCGCTGGCCAAAGGCTTTTCCCATAATCTCGCTGATATTGATCATGCCGATCTGGCTGCCGGGCATGCCGGGAATATCGAACGCCGGCATGCCGCCGCCGGTATCGGCCACCTGTACCTCGATCTCCTTGTCGTCCATCTCGCCGGTGCGCAATTTCTTGCGGTAGGATTCGCGCGTCGCTTTCTGGGCTTTTTCGCCGCAAAGCGCATCGATCACGCGTTCTTCCGCCATCAGATGCGCCTTGGCCGAGACTTCCTTGCGCTTGCCTGCGCGCACCAGCCCGATCGCCGCTTCGACCAGATCGCGGATAATCTGATCCACATCGCGGCCCACATAGCCGACCTCGGTAAACTTTGTCGCTTCCACCTTGATGAAGGGCGCGTTGGCGAGCTTCGCCAGGCGGCGCGAAATCTCGGTTTTGCCGACCCCGGTCGGGCCGATCATCAGGATATTTTTCGGCAGCACTTCCTCGCGCAGCTCATCGTCGAGCTGCTGGCGCCGCCAGCGGTTGCGCAGGGCGATGGCGACGGCACGCTTGGCGTCCTTCTGGCCGATGATATAGCGGTCCAGTTCGGAAACGATTTCACGGGGGGAGAAGCTGGTCATGGGGGCTATTCTATCTCAATATTGGGGAACGGATAAGCCTGGGGCAAAATTTATTCCGCATCAAGGCTCTCGATCACGACCTGATCGTTGGTAAAGACGCAAATCTCCGCCGCCACCGCCATCGCCTTGCGGACGATTTCTTCCGCGCTCATATCGCTATCGGCCAGGGCGCGCGCGGCGGCGAGGGCGAAATTGCCGCCCGAACCGATACCCATCATCCCGTGTTCGGGATCCAGCACGTCGCCGGTGCCGGTGAGCACCAGCGATTCGGTTTTATCGGCGACGATCATCATGGCTTCGAGGCGGCGCAGATAGCGGTCGGTGCGCCAGTCCTTGGCCAGCTCCACGCAGGCGCGTTTCAACTGATCGGGATAGCGCTCCAGCTTGGTTTCCAGCCGCTCGAACAGGGTAAAGGCATCGGCGGTCGCGCCGGCGAACCCGGCGATGACGCCGCCGGTCCCAAGGGTGCGCACCTTGGTCGCATTGGCCTTGATAACGGTGTTGCCCAGGGTCACCTGCCCATCGCCGGCGATCACCACCTTGCCGCCCTTGCGGACGGTCAAAATGGTGGTGCCGTGCCAGAGGTCTTGGGATGTTTGGTTATGGTTCATCATACGCATTCTGTTCCCGCCATATCGCCATTGCCGGGCGGCGAGTCAAGGGTGGGCAGGAGCGAGGTCATGGAAACGTGACGCCAAATTTCAGTTTTTTTTCAGATCAGTAAGCGGCGTCTCTTGAATATGCAGGGAACGCGTGCTTTTGGCATGAAGCAGTCATTGAATCTCGCATGATTTGTAGCGGTGTGTTAGCGCAGCGTAACGCACCAATGCGGGTTCATCCAAAACTTCTGTATGGCGGGCCTCTTCCTTTGGCTCGAATCCGATGATTATTCTCCAAAGGCGCGCGCGGTGTCTCGCGATGCATGGAGAACGCGTTCAATCTGCACCTCGTCGCCGGCGATGCGATAGAAAAGCAAGTAACTGCCAACGATCATAACGCGGTAGCCTTCCTGAAAGGTCCGGACGAAGCGGAACGCGGTCGGGCATCTCTGAAAGAGACCCGATAGATCGCTCTATAAGGTCGATGAGTTTGCCGGCGGCGCCGGGATTGTCTTCGGCGATATGCTGGTGGATGTCGTGAAGATCGTCGTAGACCTTGGGGTCGACAACAACCTTATACGCCATATTGTCTCTGTTGCCGTCTGAGGCTTGCGATGAGCTTGGCGGCCGGTATGCCTTCGCCGGCGTCCAGCCGTGCTTCGGCTTCGGCGAGCTCTTCGTTGAGCTGACGGTGAAGACGAGCCTTTCGGATCATCTCCTCGGCGATGTTGTCCTGAGCTTTCGCCGGTAAGGATTTAATGACCGTTATCGCTTCATCGAGTTTGCTTGTCATGCGGGCATATTACCACGACCGGCGTTTGCTTGCGAGATCGGAAATCCTGGTTCCTGGCCAGCATGCGCAGTCCCCGCTTTTTCGTCTGGAGAGTTGTCGCCGGCCGTCGCAGGAAGAGGCAAGTCAAGGGTGGGTATGAATCGTGGCGCGGGGATGGCAAAAACTGGCGAACGCGCGCGGGGTATGCTCTAAGGAGCGCGTTGCCAGATTATATTAGAAAGAAGACACCCCATGCGCGAAGCCAGCATCGAGCGCAACACCAAAGAGACCCAAATCAAGGTCACCGTGAATATCGACGGTACGGGCAAGGCCGACATCTCGACCGGCATCGGCTTTCTCGACCATATGCTGGAACAGGTGGCGCGCCATTCGCTCATAGACATTAGCCTGAAAGCGAAGGGCGATCTGCATGTGGATCAGCACCACACGGTCGAGGATTCCGGCATCGCGCTTGGACAGGCGCTCACAAAAGCGCTTGGCGACAAAAAGGGGATCACACGCTTCGCCAGTGTCCTGCTGCCCATGGACGAGGCGCTGACGCGCGTTGCGCTGGATGTTTCGGGACGCCCTTCTCTGGTGTGGAATGTGGCGCTCACCCGGACAAAAATCGGCGAAATGGATGCCGAGCTGTTCCGCGAATGGTTTGGCGCTCTGGCGCAGCATGCCGGGCTGACGCTGCATGTGGAGAGCCTTTATGGCGACAATAATCACCATATGATCGAATCCTGTTTCAAGGGGCTGGCGCGCGCGCTGGGCCAGGCGCTGGCCATCGATCCGCGACAGCGGGATATGGTGCCCTCCACCAAGGGGACGTTGAGCGGTTAAGAGCACATGGTCACCTACACGGTTCATGAACGATATGAGGCGTCCGGCACCCTTGCCGGGCGGGCGCAAGCCGTGACCTTCGTCAAGGACGGGTTCGCGTGGGCGGCGCTCGTCTTCCCGGTCCTGTGGCTGCTCTATCACCGTATGTGGATTGTGCTGGCCGGCTTTATCGTGCTTTTCGCCGTTCTGCGGGGGCTGCTCTCGGTCGCGGAGTTGAATAATGAAGTGCTGGGCTGGGCACTGGCCGGAGTGAGCATTTTATTCGCATTTCAGGCCAATGATCTGCGCCGCTGGTCTTTGGCGCGCAGAGGGTTTTGGCTGGTTGGCCCGGTGAGCGGCGCCAGTCGAGCCGCGTGCGAGACGCGCTTTTTCGACGCCTGGCTTGCGGCGCAAGGCACGCAGAGGAGTGCTGAGCTAGGGCAGGCAACGCCGGGAGCGGCGCACAAGAGCGATGCCGGGGATGAGGTGATCGGCCTGTTTCCAGACCCCGGCGGATAGGCTTGCATCCATGATGCTCACGATTATCGATTACGGGTCCGGCAATCTCCACTCCGCCGCCAAGGCGTTCGAGCGTATGAACGCGGAAACCGGCGCGCGGCGCACCATCAAGGTGACCGCCGATCCGGATGAGGTGCGCCGCGCCGACGCGGTCGTGCTTCCCGGCGTCGGCGCGTTCGCCGATTGCCGGACAGGCCTTCTCGCCGTCGAGGGCATGATGGAGGCCGAGGCCCATCTGCTCTCCGCCATGTTCAATCTGGTGACCCGGCCCGAGGAGCAGCGGGATACGGCGGCCGGTGAAAAGGCCGTTGAGGCATTGCAGAAGCCCCTGGGGGTGCTGAATGGGGCGTTGCGGGGGCGGCCATACTTGCTGGGAGAGAAATTCAGCGTGGCCGATCTCAACTTGGCGGCGATATTTGCATGGGCCAAGGTGGCCCGGCTGGATCTCTCCGCCTATCCGGAGGCGGCCAACTGGCTGAACACCTGCCTCGCCCGGGACGGCTGGCGCAAGCTGTTCCCGAAAAATAAATAATCCGGGCCACCAGCCCGCGGCGGCCGGCGCGGGCGCCCGGAGGACAGCCAAAAAAAGCCGGATCCCGGCAGCCGGACGGCCAGAATCCGGGGGCGGAATCCCGGCGGTGGGAGCGCCATCAGCCGATGTGGTCGCAGAATCAACGGATTGATGTAATTCCGGGTACGTAGGATGCCCGCACTGAGCCGGTATCTGCTATGTAGGCCGCAATTCCCACCCACACGAATACGACAAGACGAAGGTCCGTGAATTC
>JADFHH010000186.1 GCA_022567275.1 Pseudomonadota bacterium
AGGGCGCGGCCTTCCGCAGCCTGATGAATAATTTCGCCATCGCTATCTCTGTCGGCCTGCAATATGGCGTGCCGCTGGAGGAATTTGTCGATGCCTTCACCTTCACCCGCTTCGAGCCGGCCGGCCTGGTGCAGGGCAATGCCACCATCAAGAACGCAACCTCGATCCTCGACTATATTTTTCGCGAGCTGGCCGTATCCTATCTCGGCCGCCATGATCTGGCCCATGTGGACCCGACGGACATCGGCGCCACCGCCATAGGAGCAGGCGTGCGCGAAGGCAAAGGCGAGCGCGGCGAAGCAACACAATTAGTAAGCCACGGGTTCATCCGCGGCCAGCTCAAGGACAGACTGGTCGTGGTGGCGGGGCACAGTGCCGGGGCGAGTGCGGGTGCGAATGGTGCGAGTTCATCGGGCGTATCCCAAGACGCGAGTTCCTCCCTAGCGTCCGGGAATTTGACACCACATCCGGGCAGCTCTGGTGCTGCGGCGGCGGCCGGGGAGGCGCTCTTCCCTCCGGCCGCCGCCAACTCCTCAAGCCCCGGCTTCGCCGGGCGCAGCGCAACAGCACTCGTTCTGGAAGCCCGCGCGAAGGGCTATGTCGGCGAGGCCTGCGCTGAATGCGGCAACTTCACCTTGATACGCAACGGCACCTGTTTGAAGTGCGACACGTGCGGGGGGACGTCGGGGTGTAGTTGAGCCGCACCCTCGCACCCCCGTCTTTCCCGCGCAGGCGGGAACCCACAGGTGACTCTCAGCTTATATCTTCGCTGAGGTCCCGCCACGCGGGGTTGCCGCGCATGATCCGGCGGATTTTCCAGGCGCGGTTCCACTTCTTCATCCGCTTTTCGCGAATGATTGCGCTCTCCATGGTCGCGTGCGGTTCGTACCACACGAGTGTGTTCACGCCGTATTTCTTCGAGAAGCCTTCCACCTGCCCGGACTTATGCTGTGCGATGCGCCGAGGCAGATTACTCGTCACGCCGATATAGAGCGTCCCGTTGCGTTTGCTGGCAAGCATGTAAACGCAAGGGCTTTTCTCCATGGCAACCTTCCGTATGGGTTCCCGCCTGCGCGGGAATGCACGGAGGGGGGCGGGCGGAAAAGACGGGGGTGGGTGCATATCCACCGTTCGCCATTCCAACAAAATTATTCAACGCTTTGCGCGCGATCGGCGACACCTTGCGCCTTGAGCATCTCCCACAGGGCTTTCAGCGCCGCATCGAGCAACCCCTCATCGCTGGCGCGCAGCACCAGGTTTGTGCCGAGCCGGCCTTTTTCGAAATAGGGATAGGAACCCATCTGCACGTCGAGGAATTGCTGTTGCAGCTCAGCCAGCCCCGGCGCCATTTCGCTCTCGGGCCGCTCCACGCGCACGGTTCTGGTGTGCAGCTTGCGCCCGGTTTTGAGACGCGGCGCCACATTATCGAGCATCACCTGCATGATCTTCGGCACCCCCGCCATGACAATCACATTTTCGATCATGAAGCCCGGCGCTTTCGACACCGAATTTTCGATCAATTCCGCGCCCCGGGGAATGCGCGCCATGCGCAAGCGGCTTTGCGTCATGTCTTTTTCATCATAGCGCTCGCGCATCAGCGCAACGGCGCGCGCATCGATATCGATCGGCACGCCAAACGCCTTTGCCACACAGTCCGCGGTAATATCGTCATGGGTCGGACCGATGCCGCCGGTGGTGAACACATAATCATGAGATCCCCGCAGCGCGTTGATTGCGGTAATGATCTCATTTTCGATATCGCCCACCACCCGCACCTCGCGCAGGCGGATGCCGATCGCGGTCAGATAGCGCGCGATAAAGCCGATATTCTTGTCCAGGGTGCGCCCGGACAGGATTTCATCGCCGATCACGATCAGCGCCGCCGTTACAATGTCCCGGTCTTGCGGCAATTGCTTTGGCTCCATAAGCTCGCCCCCATGCGATTTCCCACACCGCTCATCCGCGGCCATCTCATCAAACGCTATAAACGCTTCCTCGCCGATGTGAAGCTTGAATCGGGAAAACAGGTGACCGCCCATTGCGCCAACCCCGGCTCCATGCTGGGGCTGTGCGAACCAGGTTCGTTAGTGTGGCTGTCGCGCAACGATAACCCGAAGCGAAAACTCAAATTCTCCTGGGAGTTACTCGAAGTGGATATTGGCGCGGGGGCAACAACCCTTGTCGGCATCAATACCAGCCATCCCAACGCGCTGGTGGCCAGCGCCATCCCCGCAGGCACGATCCCGGAGCTGTCCGGCTATCCCTCCCTGCGGCGCGAGGTCAAATACGGGGTCAACAGCCGGATCGATATATTGCTTGAGCGAGAAGATTCGCCGCGTTGTTATGTCGAGATCAAGAATGTTCATCTCATGCGTAAACAAGGACTTGCCGAGTTCCCCGATTCGGTGACGGCCCGGGGGGCGAAACATCTGGTCGAGTTGTCCAATATGGTGGTTGCGGGACACCGCGCGGTAATGGTCTATCTGGTGCAGCGCGGCGACGCGGAAGGATTTTCGCTGGCGCGCGACATCGATCCCGCTTATGGCGCGGCGTTCGACGCGGCCCGCATAGCCGGGGTCGAGGCCCTCGCCTATATTTGCAGGTTGACGCCAGAGACAATTGAAGTCGCGCAGCGCATTCCCATAGCGGAGTGATCAGGCCGCACCTGTTGCGCATTCACGCGTTTCACCGTAAGTGAAACGACAAACCGCATGAGAGGAATCGGACCCTCATGTCCAAGCTGGAACTCGCCCGCGCCGGAAGGCCGGACATGAAAATCAAGAGACACGGGGCCGGCGCCTTCGCAGCCATGCATCGTGCGGGCCTGCTGGCGGCGCGGGCGCTGGATTTGCTCGCCGCCGAGATCGAACCCGGCGTCACCACCCAGTCGCTTGACGATCTCATATTTGAATTCGCGATTGCTCATGGCGCGACGCCTGCGCCGCTCAATTATCGCGGCTTTCCCAAATCCATCTGCACCTCGCTGAACCATGTGGTGTGCCATGGCATTCCGGGCCAGCGCGTCTTGAAGGAGGGCGACATTCTCAATGTGGATGTGACGCTGATCCTCGATGGCTGGCATGGCGATTCCAGCCGCATGTATCCCATCGGCACGCTATCTCGAGCGGCGGAACGGCTGAATGCCGTGACTTATGAATCGCTGATGCGCGGCGTGGCCGCCGTGGCGCCGGGCAAATATTTCGGCGACATTGGCGCGGCAATCCAGACTTACGCGCAATCCGAACGCTGTAGCGTCGTCAGGGATTTTTGCGGCCACGGCATCGGCCAGGTTTTCCATGACCGTCCGAATATTCTGCATTACGGGCGTCCCGGCGAGGGGCAGGAGATACGCCCCGGCATGATCTTCACCATCGAGCCGATGATCAATCTCGGCAAACCGCAGGTGAAGATCAAATCCGACGGCTGGACCGCCGTCACCCGCGACCGCTCTTTATCGGCCCAGTTCGAGCACACGGTGGGGGTCACCCGGAGCGGCGCAGAAATTTTCACAATATCGCCGGCGGGGCTGCACCATCCGCCCTACGCGACCTGATGAGACCATAACAAATGGGTTTTAAGGACGCCGGCAAACCGCATTTTCTGGGTCATCGCGACCGCTTGCGCCAGAGATTTCGCGATGGCGGCGACGATGCCCTGCCCGATTACGAGTTGCTGGAACTCATTCTGTTTCGCGCGCTTCCGCGCCGCGACACAAAGCCTCTGGCGAAGGAGTTGCTCGCCAAATTCGGCTCATATGTGGAAGTGATGAATGCACCCGATGAACGCCTGGCGGAATTGGACGGCGTGGGCGAAGCGGTCATCACCGAGATCAAACTCATCCGCAGTGCGGCGCTGCGGCTGATGAAAGGCCAGGTGATGGACCGGCCGGTGCTCGATTCATGGTCGGCGGTTCTGGGCTATTGCCGCGCGGTCATGGGATTTCAATCGAAAGAACAGTTCCGCATTCTGTTTCTCGACAAGCGCAACCGCATCATCGCCGACGAAGTGCAGCAGGAAGGCACCGTCGACCACACGCCGGTCTATGTGCGCGAGGTCGTCAAGCGCGCACTTGAGCTGTCGTCCACCGCCATCATCCTGGTGCACAACCACCCCTCCGGCGACCCCACGCCTTCGCAGGCCGATATCGAGATGACCAAACAGATCGTCGAAGCCGCGAAAAATCTCGGCATCACCGTGCACGATCACATCATTGTCGGCAAAGAAGGCCATGCGAGTTTTCGCGGGCTTAGCCTGATTTAGCAGATCAAACCTGATTGTACCGCGACTTCCGCTTTCGCAGGGCAAAGCGGATGGTCTCTTCCATGTGGTTTGATGTCCGCTTTTGACCCGAAGCGGTCATTCGACAGTGAGCTGAGTAATGGTCCGGTTTAGTGGATTGCAGCCTTGGGTCAATTCCTGGCGTCGCTGCGAACGCAACAAGCTAGCCGACACTCGAAAAAACCTTGTCTCTTCCAACCTCGACACATTGCATTTATACACCCGGTCGGTGATGATTGTTGCGGTAGTGTGTCAGAGGGATCCCGAAAGCGAGTCTAGCAAATGCGCTATTTCTCGTTTGATTGAAAGAAAATGGATTTTCATAGATCTGAATTGCTGGATTCGGCACAAGCTCTGGCGCGCTCTTCTGAGGTTCATGAGCGCAGTATCGGCCTTAACTATCTCATCGAAGAAAACGTTGGTGATGCGCGTCGTGATGAAGTTGAAGCATTCGACACCACGAGCGCCGACGTTCGTGAAGTTGTTCAGTCTTATTTCGACGGATCGATCCAGGGAGTATCACGCGGACATCCGTCATCCACATTTGACGAAAGCTTGAACGAAATCGCGCTGCTCCCAGTCACCGTTGAGCCAAATCAGAAGATCATTCGGCTTGAACGAATTGATGGATTGATGACAAAGGATCCGGCCCTAACGTTTGACCGATTATCCGAAGCCCGCGCGCGCGCGGACGACGATGTCTTACAGGCTTTTGTCGACCTTTTTT
>JADFHH010000187.1 GCA_022567275.1 Pseudomonadota bacterium
AAAAGTCCCGGAGTTGGGGCGCTACCGGTCGGATTTCTTCGGACGTTGGCGCGCCATTCTCGGCGAGCGCGATGATGTCCGCATCGAGGGCGACCGATTCGTGTTCCAGGCGGAAGTGTTGTTTCCAACGGGTTCCGATGAGATGAACCCCGAAGGCGGCGCGCAAATCGCCAAAATCGCCATCGCCATAACCCAACTGGAAAAACAGATCCCGAAAGAGATCAACTGGGTGCTGCGCGTTGACGGCCATACGGATGTCAGGCCCATCACCTCGCCGGAATTTCCCTCGAACTGGGAGTTATCCTCAGCGCGCGCGATTTCGGTCGTGCGCCAGCTGATCGATGCAGGGGTGCCGGCAAGCCGTCTTGTGGCGGCCGGTTTCGGCGAGTTTCAGCCCATTGATTCCGGCGATACGGAAGAAGCGTACCGCCGCAACCGGCGTATCGAGCTGAAACTCACCGAGAAATAGCGTCAGCGCCAGTTATGGACGGAGAGGGCCCTGATCCTCGTGCAGGTGGCCGGCACAAAGGTCGTTAATGCGGATGTCCGAACCTGCAAAGCGGCAGGCCTCGGCCTTGATACTCGGATTTTGCCGCACCGCGGCATTGGACACTCTCATTCCATGGTGGCGGGCGACCGCGGCGATCAGATTGTCTTCACAATAGGGCGTGGAAATCCAACCATTCGCCGCCGAATTCCACTGGTCGCGTCCCTGGCAAGTGATGGCGGCGGAGGCAGGGAGCGCGCTCGTCACAACATAGAGCAAAGCACCGCCAAGCGCGGCGAAAGATACCGATTTCTTCATCTCATCGATCCTTGAGCTGCGGTGGCCGATGCCGGACACCGGATTCATTTCGGCAACTGCAACAGGCAAGCAATTGCGTTACAGTGCCGTGTAAAGAAATAATTGATGCTGGATGGTGAAGTTTTCAAGCCTCTATCGCGGATTCCGTTTGCGCCGGTCAGCCGCCGCGTGTGCCAAATGCTTCAGCACGACCACGCTGGGATAGCCGTCCACGGCCATGCCGCTGATCTTCTGATAGGCGCGCACCGCGGCGCGTGTTCCTGTTCCCAGAACACCATCGATCTTGCCGCGAAGCAAGCCGCGCGCGGCCAGCAGACGCTGAAGCTCGAAGCGCTCGCCGCGGGCCAGCGGCAGATAGTCCACCGGCCAGGGTTTGGAGAACCCGGTGGCGCCCGGGTCGCGAATCCTGTCCGCCAGATGGCCCACCGCGAGCGCATAGGACGTGGCGTTGTTGTAGCGCAGGAGGACGCGGAAATTGTTGATGATCGCGAAAGCCGGCCCGTTGGCTCCGGCTGGCAAAATGATCGATGCGCGGTCGCCGGGCCGGGGAAAATCCAGTCCCCTGGCGCGTTTGACGCCGAGCGCTTTCCACTGCGCCAGCGTTTTGATGCGCTTGCGTCCGCTCAGCGCATAGTCGAAACGCTTCGGCAAATCCACTTCATAGCCCCAGGTCTCGCCGGGCCGCCATTTCGAGACTTTCAGATAATTCGCCGCCGAGGCCAGCGCATCGGCGCGCGACCCCCAGACATCGCGCCGCCCGTCGCCGGTAAAATCCACCGCATACGCATTGTATGTGGCGGGGATGAACTGGGTGTGCCCCATGGCGCCGGCCCATGAACCGGTCATTTTGGCCGGCGTGATGTCGCCGCGCTGCAGGATTTGCAGGGCGGCGAGCAACTGCGAGCGGCCAAATTTCCGGCGCGAGCCGTCATAGGCGAGAGTGGCCAGCGAGCGGATCACATTCTTGTCGCCCATGAATTGCCCGTAGGTCGTCTCCATGCCCCAGATCGCCAGCAGGATATAACGGCCGACCCCGTAGCGCGTCTCGATCTTGCGCAACAGGGGGCCATGTTCGCGCAACATCTCGCGCCCCTTCGCGATGCGCTTTTCAGACACCCGCGCGGCCAGATAGTCCCAGATCGGCGTGACGAATTCCGGCTGACGTTCCGCGCGCTCAAGAATTTCCGGGTCGGGCTTAACGCCGCTGAATGCCAGGGTGAAAGTTTCGCGCGTAACGCCCTTGTTGCGCGCCAGTGGCCACATCCGCTCCACCCAGCGCGTAAAGGCGGTGCTGGCGGCATTGGCCGGCGCCGCGCCCCATGGGCCATGAAGCAGCGTTCCAAGCAGCGCCAAGGTGATGAATGTTGAAACAAACCGGGTCGCCGCGCCCATGGGAAGCCTGTCATCTCGCCGAATCAATGGCGCGGACATTATCAGTCCGTCTGTAACGCGCCTAGATGTGGATTCTAAACAGATGGCGGCGCGTCTTTGGTTTTGCGTTGCCGGCCGAGTCGATGCTCCCGGTACATGGTGAACAGGCCGGCCGAAACGATGATGACGGCGCCGGCGTAAACATTTGCACTCGGCCACTCGCCGAACAATATGATACCGAAAAGAATCGCCCAGATGAGCCTGGAATAGTCCAGCGGCGCGGTCGCGCTCGCCTCCGCGGCGCGTAAGCCGTAGATGTTACAAAGCTGCGATATCGCCGAGATAACGCCGATTGCCGCCAACAGGGCGAGCTGCGCCAAAGTGGGTGTCTCCCAGAACCAGATTGCCGGCGCAATCATCAACACGCCGATGCCGATGGCCTGATGGCTCAGAATCGTAATCGGCTTGTCGGTGCGCGTCAGAAGGCGGATAATTATCATGGTCAAAGCGGCGCAGGCGGCGCCGCCTATCGCCATCAGGCCATAGGCGTTCATTCCAGCTGCAACGCTCGGCTGGGCGACGATGAGAACGCCGCCAAATCCAATAATCATCGCCGACCAGCGGCGCAAACCGACGATCTCGTGCAGCATCAATATGGCGAATATGGTGATGAAAAAGGTGCGGGAAAAAGAGATGGTGATGACTTCCGCCAGGGGCAGGTGAATAAAGGCGGTAAAACTCAGCAGCATCGCCAGCAGCGCGGCGACGATACGCAGAATCTGCAGATCGGCGCGTTTGGTTTGCAAGGATTCCGGATAATTCCCGATCACCACGGGCAAAATCAGCAGCAGCATGAAAAACTGCCGGAACAGAAGGATTTCGGTAACGTGGAACGTCTTGCCGGCTAATTTGATGAGTGCGGCCATGACCGTGAACAGGCCCGCCGACGCCAATATCCATAATCCGCCGCGCACATTGGCCGGGACGCGCGCCCAGCGGATTTGCGCACGGCGCAGGCGCTCAGCTGGTGACATGTTGCTCACTCTCGCGCCACCGCCAGTTTCAGCAAGGAGCGCGGCGGATAGCAGGTGATCTTGCGGCCGAGCTTACGCTGCCATTTGCCGATGGCGGAACGGGTTTTTGAACCGATCAAACCGTCGATTTTTCCAACGTCATACCCAGCTAATGCGAGAGCACTCTGCAAGCGTTTCATCTCATCGCGGCTAAAGCCCGCCACCCGCGACCAGCCGCCCTCGAAGCTGCCGCCAAAGCGTATCCGGTCGGCGACATGGCCGACATAGAGCGCGTAAAGGTCCGCCTTGTTATAGGCGCGGAACACCTCGAAATTTTCAAGCACAAGGAACGCGGGGCCAAGCGTGCCGGCGGGCGCCACCAGATGGGTGTTCTCGGCAAGGCGGTTGCCGGGAAACTTTCTGCCGAAGGCGCGGGTGACGCCGAGCTTGACCCACTCCTCGATGGTGCGCGCATTGACTATGCCTTCAAGCGTGCAGTCGAAACCTTTCGGCAGGCGCACTTCATAGCCCCAGGCCTTGCCTGACTGCCAGCCATTGAGCTTCAGGAAATTCGCTGTCGATGCGAGCGCGTCGGGGATCGAACCCCAGATGTCGCGCCGGCCATCGCCATTGAAATCGACGGCGTATTTGCGAAAACCGCTGGGCAGGAACTGCGTGTGTCCCATGGCGCCGGCCCAGGAGGAGCGCATGCGCGCGGGCGAGACATGGCCGTCCTGCAAAATGCCGATGGCGATGAGAAGCTCTTCGCGGAACTTCTCCCGGCGTCTCCCCATAAACGCCTGGGTCGCCAGCGTCCGCACCGCACTATAGGGCAGCCTGGCCCGGCCATAGGCCGTCTCATGACCCCAGATCGACAGCACGACGTGGCTTTCGACGCCGTATCTTTTCTCTATCTCCGTGAGCGTGCGGTTCCATTTGGCGAGGTTTTTACGGCCCAGACTGGTGGCCCATATTAAGCGCTTGCGCGGGAAATAGCGCGCCGGGCGGCCGAATTCCGCCTGCTGTTTCTGCCGGGTTCTGGCTTCCCTGCGCGGGCGCGCTGGTTGTCCCTCGCCAAGCTCCGGCGGCGCCAGATCAGGCAGCGTCCAGTCCAGCTTCACGCCCCTCATGGCGTGCGCAAAACTCTCAGGCGTGATGCCGCGCGCCATGGCCTCGATGCGCAGTGGCTCAAGCCACGCGATAAAGCGCTGCGCGACCGCCGCGCGATAGGCCGCCGCGACGTCATGGGCAATGGCTTGCGCAGCGAGGCTACAGCCAAGGAAAAGTGTGAAGATGAAGACGCCCGGCCGGATGCCCTGCATGAACCTTAAACTCTGGCGGCACCCGATCAACCGCCGCTCCCTCGTTGTGCCCTTATTTCACGCAATCGGAAAGTGGGCGAGGGCGCAAATTATTGCAAGTCTTGTGTGCAGCGAATTGCAAAACTTTTAAGTCCATATCACCTTGGAAAAAGTTCAATAAATTAATTCGGGGGGCAAAGCCTGGACAATTGGTTGTTATTACAGCCAGGCCAAAGGTTGGAAAGACCACGTTTGTTCTTAATTGGATGTATGACTTGGCAAAGAGTTTTGATGTTCCAGTGGGAATGTATTGCTGTGAAATGAAACAAAAGAAATTGGCCAAAAAAGTTGTGGCAATGGCCAATAAGGATTTCACCACGCTGGAAGAAATCACAGGTGAACAGGTTGCCCACACCCTATATAGTTCACCATCAAGGTCAATTCACTTCGGCTATCCCACGGAAGATGTGCTGTCCCTGGACAATGTTTGTGATTGGGTC
>JADFHH010000188.1 GCA_022567275.1 Pseudomonadota bacterium
CCGCTTTGCCGCGCTTAGCAGACGTGCGGGCTGCAGATTTCCGCTCTTGAGGGGATAGCTGCCGTCGAAGTCC
Organism: Pseudomonadota bacterium; assembly: GCA_022567275.1. Lineage (GTDB taxonomy): Bacteria > Pseudomonadota > Alphaproteobacteria > Rhizobiales > Methyloligellaceae > UBA2767. The sequence goes on from JADFHH010000188.1 coordinate 74, forward strand.
GATGGTCTGAAGGGCAGAAGTTGACCCAAAGCGGACACGTGATTATACACTTGAAATACGTATCCTCTCTCCCTTCCCGCTGGCGGCAAGGTCTAGGAGCTTTTCGAACCGTTCACGCGCCTTCGGGTGCTGTTCTTCCGGCGGGATTTTGTTCTGCCGGATGAACGCATCCATGCGGCCCTGCTCACGGGCTTCCTCTAGGGACAGGTATTTGCCGCGTGCCATTTCACTTTTCCCAATTATCGATTAGCTCATCGAGGTAAACGGCTAATTTTTCGAGCCTGTGAAGTAAGCTTTTTGCAGCTTTCTCGTCGCCGAGGAGGCGGCCCGCAGCTACATCGTCGATCCAGCGATTTAATTCGTCTTGGCGAACTTGGTATTGTGTCACCAATTCTATTTGGTTTGGACGAAGCTTAGTTTTGTCGGCGTTCATAAGGTCATTCGAGTGAATCTTTTGGCTTGTGATGGTCTGAACGATACGTTGAAATTGTTGGCTCTGGACTCTCTGCCGGTTAGCTTCCAATCGGTCACGCAGGATTCCTTTACGAAGTCCGATTGCTGAATGCAGGAGTGCTTTGGACACGGCGTTGGGTTCACTTGGGCTGGCCAGTTGTGCCTCCAGACGACGCAGGTCTTGTTTGTCTTGCAGTCTGTTTTGCTTTTTCAAGTTAGTTGCTGCCTTCACCGCCAAAAGCAAAATAAGAGCGCCAATCACAAAGCCGACTACAAGCACCCAATACCAAGACCCCTCTGCCAGCCACGCGATCACAGAGGACACACCCCCCAGGAGAATGGCTGCGATAAGCGGCCCCCACCCAAATGTGTCGATGAGGCTTCCAAAAACGGCACGTAAGAATGCGCTGATTGTTGCCCACGCAACAGCTTCCCTAAAGCGAGCTGAAAACTTTTTCTTAGCTTTCCACCACTGGGTGATTTTTGCCCGCATCGTGCCCATACCCATAACCATGCCCCAAATCGACCAGCAGAGTCATCTAGGGCAAAATATAGACCTGATGGGATACGTACGTAAGGTTTACAATCGCGAGCGGACATTCACTGAATAAAGGCGATCATTGATCATCGATCATCGTCAACGCGGCTCTTCGATCACCCGGCTTCAGCTTGAGAAACAGCGAGCGGGCAGCCTTGATATCTCTTTCGGTGCCGCTCTCGGCCGCTGCCTTGAGGGCCACGGTTGTTGGATGATCCACGCCGCAGATGAAAACCAAGGCATTCGCCAAGCGTCCCAAATTTGCGCGATCTATTGTTTTTTCGTTCATTTTGGATCCAGACCTAATAGTAAGGGCTTCTTCTTGCCTTGGCTTTCGACCATCGGACTTGAGCATATCAAACAGTGACAAGCGAGAAGAGCATTGTCACGTTAACTGACGAGCGTGTTCGCCTACGAGATCCTGAACGAAAAGCCTAATCTGTTGTTTTTGCTAAAAACCACTGTGCACTGCTTGGCGTGAGACCCCACCGCTATCGAAGCCGAGCTGACTTCTGCCGTGGCGGCAATGACGAGGTTACGTGTCATCGGCTGGCGCTATTGGGCCTGCTTTTCGGTCCGTTCCTGTAGCGCGCGATACGGTTCAGCCGCGGCTCTGGACTGTTGCAATTCCGTCTGGGTATTCTCCAATTCCGTGCGCATGGCGCCGAGATCCGTTTTTAGCACGGAGACTTCCGCTTTGAGTTTACTTCTGCCCTTGCGTGCCGCGGCAAGGCTTTTCTTCAAATCCGCCACTTCGCGCGTCAGTGCCGCAATGCGCTTATCCGCAGCTTCCATACTGGTGAAAGCGACAGCGAGCGCCGATTTTGCCTTCTCCTCACCTTGCGAAAATTCCGCTAGTCGATTGCCTTGCGCAGAAAGCTCCTTCATCAATAGCTGCTTGTCGGCCAGCGCCTGCTCCTTTTGATCCAGCGTATGTTTCAGAACCAAATCAATCTCTTTCGCCTTGCCTTCAGCCTGCCGCAAGGCCGCGTTGGTTTTCTCAAGCTCGCCCCGCGCCTGAAACATCCCTATGCCGGTGTAAATCAGAAGAGCGGTCAAAATCGCCAATGCCGCCCAGATTCGCAAGGATACCGACACACGGGACTCCGCATCCATCGCCTGCCCCCTCCCTGCCATTGCCGGCGCCTCGGCCGATCTGTTTCTCATATTCATGGTTCACGCACTTCCTGTTAGGCATTGGATCAAAATTACTATTTTGCCATTCTCTAAACTTAGCCGACATTTCCCATATAAACTTCAAATTCATGGCGATGGTACCCCAAATAGTCCGCGAATCCACGACCTAACGGGAACGCTTGGCGGCGATATGCGCGGCGTAGACCTTGATGGACTCCTCCAGCGTTCGGCTCGCATCTATAGTCTCGCGGGTCTCGCCGGCGAAGGGCGTGCGCGCCAGCAGGCGGAAGATCTCCGCCGCGCCTTCGTGAAAACCGGAGGGAACGCCCGCGCCGGCAAAAGTCGCGGCGATCTCTTCCATCTCGGCGATCCAGCGTTCCGAATCCGCCGGCAGGCGCGGCACCCGTTGGTGCATCGCCGCCAGATCGCCCTTCTGGCTGAACGCGAATTCGGCTTCGAGCGCCTCGCTCAACCCCAATCGCTCCGCTGCCACAAGCACCGAGGTGTAGAGCGTCCATTTACCCTTGGTGAGCCCCGCGTAGCACATCTTCAGGCCCGAGGCCGCACCGATGCCACCGGCAAGGGCCAGCACCTCAATCCCCTTGCCATCGAGCGCCTCCATGGGCGCCGTATCGGGCCCGCTGACATAAAAGCGCGGGGCCGGTCCTTTGCCCGGTGCCAGGCCGATAATGCCCGCATCGATATAGGCCGCGCCGGCGCCGGCAATGACCTCGCCCACTTGAGCGGTCAAGGCCGGCGAAATGGCGTTGCAATCCACGTAGATGGGCTGGGAGCCCAATTCCTCCATCGCCTTTGCCACATCTCGCGCCTGCGCCAGCGCCCGCGCCGGCGGCAGGATCGACAGGATCATGTGGGCTTCGCCAACGAGCGCATTCAAATCGGGCGCATCGTCAAGTCCAGCCGCCTCGGCAAGGCCGCGCGTGCGTGCGCTGCGCCCGGCAAGACAGGTGAGAACGCGGTGGCCGTGCTCGCGCAGCACCCGTCCAACCGCGTGGCCCATGTCACCTGGCATCAGGACGGCTAGAATGGGGAGAGGCATGGCAATTCCGTGAGATTTGCAGAAATGAAGGGCACGTGACTCAGCGGAATCTAGCGCGAAGGGCCGAGCGCCGCCAGCGTTTCTTCATGCAAACGTCGTGACTCATCGCCAAAGCAGTAAAAGATGACCCTTTGCAGAACGCTTTCGGCGGAGCCGGTCTCCTCCAGCAACGCTTGCACAACAATATGGGCCGCGCGGCGGGGGAAAGCTGTAGATACCATTATACCGTTCACGCACACGCGCATTATACGCTCTTAGATAATTTCGAACTTCTAGCTGTTCATCTTTTTCGCTTGCCCCTAGCGATCCCGGTGGACTTTTTGAAGCCGCTCAAATCGCCTCAGGGGACCAACTCACAGCAAGCGCCGAACGCGACGTGAACTACTGGGGCGTGTTGCTTGAATCGAATTGGACCCTGAATTCAAGCGTCATTGGCGTCACCCGGGCACCGCACCGACGCACTCTGGCACTTGGCGAGGACATTCGAGGTGATGTCGTCATAACGACCACGAGGCCGGGGTTTACAACGGCGACGTATAACGAGGGCCTCGACACGCGCTACTATGATGTGTATGCCGCTTGGGGTTGCGACTACTCAATTCCATTTCTTTCAAGTCTGAGCAGGCCTTGGTGATCAACGACCGCTTCCAAGGGTAGACCTGCCATTGGATGCTGGTTCGGCTGCTATGCGCTCAAGAGCTGCCGCTCTGGTGACTGTCAATTTCGGCAGAATTTGACCCACAACTGCCATGATCTAGTGGTTCAACCGAGACGGATGAGTCCGGTGCAAAGTGGACTTCCGTCTCGAAAAATTGAACCAATACAAAGAAATAACCTAGTTGTCGGGGCAGAAATTGAGGGCCGAAATGTCTGAGTCTAACCACTAGGTCGGCGTGCTTGCGTGCCTGCGTTGCCGCTGAACCCAGCCATCGTCGACGCTGAGGATGTTCCGTTGGCATTCGACAAGCGCCCCGCCTTGCCGAACGAACTCGCGGCCAGCCTGAATCTCAAGCTGGATCGCTACTCGGTCATTGCTGCTGACATCGACGCACCCGGAGTCAAGACGTCTCGCGTCGAGCAGCGGCGTGATGGCTACCACTTCACTGGTGGCGACTTGCGGACCTATGTGGATCGCCGGGAGAAGATCATGGAATTGCCCCGCCGTGAGCGACTCCAAACCTCGGAGGCTTACAATGTCTGAACTCTACTTGACCCGCGCCCGCCTGCGCATTGAGGATAGCCGGATCGGAGCACTGCTGCCTCGCCTGACGATGGGTAACCAACCGCTTAAGGCGTCTCATCACCGCATCTGGTCGTTGATGTCCGACGATATGGAGCGCACGCGAGATTTCCTGTTCCGCGAGGCCGAAGATGGCGTCGTATTCGTGCTAGGTGATCGTGCGCCAGACACCTCGCCCTTGTGGGAGCACGAGACACGCACCGTGCCGTCGTTCCAGAATGGCGATGTCCTTCAGTTCACCCTGAGGGCGAGCCTGGCAGTTCGCCGCAAGCGCGTCGGCAAACACTCAGCGAAGCGGGATCCGATCCTGGAACGTCTCAAGCCTCTGTCACTCGATGAACGACGCGCACAGCGCCAGGAGATTGCTCAGGAGGAAGTCACCAAGTGGCTGGCCAACATCGGCCAGGGTAGCGGTTTTGACCTGGGCAAGGTGTTCGTCGAGGGGCACGAACAGATGAAGGTTCCACGTCG
>JADFHH010000189.1 GCA_022567275.1 Pseudomonadota bacterium
CAAACGCATCGCTGTATATGGTTGTTGCCATCACCCTTATCAGTTTCCTGACCATCTGGGGCATGCGCGGGCGCGCGCTGGTGCCCACCCGCATGCAGTCCATCGCCGAGATTTCCTATGAGTTCATCGCCAATATGGTGCGCGACAATGTCGGGCCGGACGGGCAGAAATATTTCCCCTTCGTATTTACGCTCTTCATGTTCGTCCTGTTCTGCAACATGCTGGGCATGACCCCCTATTCCTTTACGGTGACCAGCCATATCATCGTGACCTTCGCCCTGGCCTCCGTCGTCTTTCTCGGCGTAACGGTCATCGGCTTCATCAAGCACGGGCTGGGGTTCCTGAAATTCTTCGTCCCCTCCGGCGTTCCCAAAGCCTTGCTGCCGCTGCTGGTGGTGATCGAGGTCATTTCCTATCTGACCCGGCCCATCAGCCTCTCGGTCCGGCTGTTCGCCAACATGATGGCCGGCCACACCATGCTGAAAGTGTTCGGCGCCTTCGTGGTCGGGCTGGGATTTCTCGGCGGCTGGGCGCCGCTCGCCTTCATGGTGGCGTTTACCGGCCTGGAAATTATGGTGGCGTTTTTGCAAGCCTATGTGTTCGCCATCCTCACCTGCATTTATCTGAACGATGCATTGCACATGCATCACTGACGCAACAGCTCAAAAACAAACTCAAGGAGTAACACTTATGGATCCAGCAGCAGCAAAACTCATCGGCGCCGGTCTCGCCTCAATCGCACTGGTCGGCGCGGGTATCGGCATCGGCACGATTTTCGGCAGCTATCTGCAAGGCGCGCTGCGCAACCCGTCAGCGGCGCCTGGCCAGTTCGCCAACCTTCTTCTGGGCTTCGCGCTGGCGGAAGCAACCGGCCTGTTCGGACTGGTTATCGCGCTGATCATTCTGTTCGTATTTTAAGAGCACCAAGATGCCGCAACTGGAACTGCTTGATTTTGTACCGCAGCTCATCTGGCTGGTGGTCACTTTCACCGCGCTCTATTTCATCATGGCGCGCGTGGCCCTGCCCCGCATTGCCACGGTGCTTGAGGAACGGCGCGACCGCATTGCATCCGACCTCGATCAGGCGGAGCAGTTGAAGCAACAGACTGAACGGGCAATAGCCGCCTATGAACAGGCGCTCGCCGAAGCGCGCGCGAAAGCCCTGGGCCTTGCACAGGAAACCCGCGAAGCGCTCGCCGCCGAGGTGGAAGCGGAAAAAGCGCAAGCTGAAAAGCTGATAAGCGAAAAGACGGCGCAAGCGGAACAGCGCATCGCCAGTGCCAAATCCGAGGCGCTGACCCATGTCAATGAAGTGGCGGGCGAGGTGGCGCAAGCAATCGTCGCGCGGTTGATTGGCGCCAAAACGACAAAGGCGGAAGTCAATCAGGCCATCGCCAAAACCATGGCCGGCTGAAGTTTAAAATATGGCAGCACTCTCCACACCGGAATTCTGGGTCGCCGTCAGCTTCTTCGGATTCGTGGCGCTGATCATCTATTTCAAGGCCCCTGGCATGGTGCTCAAGGCGCTGGACGATCGCGCCGACGCCATCCGTAAAGAACTGGATGAGGCCAAGCGTCTGCGCGAAGAGGCGCAGGCCTTGCTGACGGACTATGAGCGCAAACAGCGCAATGCGGCAAAGGAAGCCGACGAGATCATCCAGCTTGCCAGGCAGCAAGCCGAAACTCTCGCCACCGAGACCCGCGAGAGCTTGAAGACCACGCTAGCGCGGCGCGCCAAACTGGCGGAAGATAAGATCGCCCGCGCCGGGGAACAGGCGCTTGTCGAGGTCCGCGCCGCGGCCGCAACCGCCGCGATCGCCGCCGCGCAGCAGATCATCGCCGACAAGATGACCCCGGCGGCGTCCAAAAAGCTGGTCGATCAGTCCATCAAGGGGCTCAAGGCCAAGCTGAATTAACTCCCCCTATTCCGCTGCTTGCGCGGGCGTCTCCGGGCTCCAGCGCAACACCGGGTAACGCGCGGCCCGGGTTTCATCCAGCCGGGCGCGGGGCGCGTGATACGGCGCGCCGCCAAAACGCTCTACATCTCCCGCCTTCGCCGCGCGCACCAGATCCCGCAAGGTGGCGATGAACTGATCGAGGGATGCTTTGGATTCCGACTCCGTCGGCTCCACCAGCATGGCGCCATGCACCACCAGCGGGAAATAGATGGTCATCGGGTGAAAGCCTTCATCGATCATCGCCTTGGCGAAGTCGAGGGTGGAAACGCTCGTTTCTTTCAGGAAGGCGTCGTCAAACAACACCTCATGCATGCAAATTTGATCGCCGAATGGCTGGGTCATGACGTCGCGCAATCCCGCGCGCACATAATTGGCGCTCAGCACGGCGTCTTCCGAGGCCTGGCGCAAACCATCCGCGCCATGGCTCATCATATAGCTCAAGGCGCGCACGAACATGCCCATTTGTCCGTGAAACGCGGTGAGCCGGCCAAATGGTTTGTTGGCGTCGCTCGCCGCGCCGGCGGTTTCCACCAGCACGAATTCATCGCCCTGGCGCACCACATAGGGCAGCGGCGCATAAGGCGCGAGGGCTGGTGAAAAGACCACCGGGCCGGAACCGGGACCCCCTCCCCCATGGGGCGTCGAAAAAGTTTTGTGGAGATTGATATGCATGCAGTCGATCCCCAGATCGCCGGGACGCGTTTTTCCGACAATGGCGTTGAAATTGGCGCCGTCGCAGTAGAAATAGGCGCCGGCCGCATGGACGGCATCGGCAATGGCGACGATATCGCGCTCGAACAGCCCGCAGGTGTTGGGGTTGGTGAGCATGATGCCGGCCACATCGGGGCCAAGCGCCGCTTTCACGGCATCGGGAGAGACGGTGCCGTCATCGCGCGCGGGAATGTCACGCACCTTGTAGCCGAGCAGTGCCGCGGTCGCCGGGTTGGTGCCATGGGCCGATTCCGGCACCAGCACGAGTGCGCGCGCGTCCCCCTTTTCCAGTTGCGCGGATTTGATGGCGGCCATGCCGCAGAACTCGCCATGGGCCCCCGCCTTGGGCGACATGGCGACCCCGGCCATGCCGGTCAGCTCAAGCAGCCACGCCGCAAGGGTGTCAATCAGCTCCAGCGCCCCCTGGACACTGCTTTGCGGCTGGAGCGGATGAACGTCGCCGAAACCGGGTAACCGGGCCATTTTCTCGTTGAGCCGGGGATTGTGCTTCATGGTGCACGAACCAAGCGGATAGATGCCGGCGTCGATGGCGAAATTCTTCTGGCTGAGGCGCACATAGTGGCGCATCGCTTCGGGCTCGCTCAGCCCCGGCAAGCCAATTTTTTTGCGCTCCAGACCGCCAAGCCGTTTGTCATGGGCGTCCGGCTCAATCAGATCGACGCCCGTCTTGGATACCTCGCCAATCTCGAACAGCAAAGGCTCCTCGATTTGCAGCGCCTTGTTGCCGGTGAAGGTCGGGTGCGCGCCGCTCATGACAGAACCTCCCGCAACGCTTTCACATAAGCTGCACGATCATCGGGTGAATTGACTTCGGTCGCGGCGACAATGATGAGATCATCAAGCCCGGCGTGATCCGGCGCCAGCCGCGCGGCGGGGACACCGCCGAGCACGCCCTTCTCCGCCAGCGCTTCCACAACATCGGCCCCCTTGCCCGGCACGCGGATCGTGAACTCGTTGAAGAAGTTTCCGGTGAGCAGTTCAACACCATCTATGGCCGACAAACCATCCGCCAGCGCGATGGCGTTGGCATGATTGATCCGCGCCAGGCGCATCAGCCCTGCTTCTCCCAGAAGCGAGAGATGAATTGTGAACGCCAGCACGCACAGTCCGGAATTGGTGCAGATATTGCTGGTCGCCTTTTCACGGCGAATATGCTGTTCGCGGGTCGACAGGGTCAGCACGTAGCCGCGCCTGGAGTTGGCGTCGACGGTCTCCCCGCATACGCGGCCCGGCATCTGGCGGATGTACTTTTGCCGTGTCGCCAGCAGGCCCACATAGGGTCCGCCAAAGTTGAGGCTGACGCCGATCGACTGGCCTTCGGCGACGACGATATCCGCGCCCATCTCTCCTGGCGGTTTGAGCGCGCCGAGCGAGACGATCTCCGTCACCACGGCGATCAGCAGCGCACCCTTGTCATGCGCCGCGGCGGCGATCTCGCTCAGATCACGTATCCGCCCGAAAACATCGGGCGATTGCACGACCACGCATGCGGTTTCCTCATCGATGGCGGCAATGATGTCTTCGCTCCCCAACGGGTCGCCCGGCAGCGCGTTGACGGGGCTATTGGAGAGCTTCGACAGTGTCTCCGCGACATCGCGGTAATGCGGGTGCAGGCCGCCCGAGAGCAGCGCATTGGAACGGCGTGTCAGGCGGCGCGCCATCAGCACCGCTTCGCCGCAGGCGGTCGAGCCGTCATACATCGAGGCATTGGCCACTTCCATACCCGTCAGCATCGCCACCTGGGTCTGGAATTCGAACAGATATTGCAATGTGCCTTGCGAGATTTCCGGCTGGTAGGGCGTATAGGAAGTGAGAAACTCGGAGCGCTGAATAAGATGATCGACGCTCGCCGGGACATGGTGCTTGTAAGCGCCGCAGCCGACGAAAAAAGGCACCGTTGATGCGGCCATGTTTCGCGCCGCCATCGCGCCAAGCTGGCGTTCCACCTCCATCTCGCCCGCGTGGCGCGGAAGATTGGCCAGCTCCTTGAGTCGGACCTCCGCCGGGATATCGGCAAACAGCTCATCGATATTTTGTACGCCGATGCTGGCAAGCATCGATTGCCGGTCGGCGTCCGTGAGCGGCAGGTAGCGCATCAGCCCTGCTCCGCTACGAACTTCGCATAGGCATCCGCATCCATCATGCCATCGAGCTCACTCTTGTCGGAGAGCTTGAGCTTGAAGAACCAGGCGCCGCCTTCGGGATCTTCGTTGACGAGACCCGGATTGCCTTCAAGTTCCTCATTGGCTTGCGTGACCTCGCCGGACACCGGCGCATA
>JADFHH010000190.1 GCA_022567275.1 Pseudomonadota bacterium
ATTACCGAAGCGGACCAAGGGGGCGGGGCCTCGTCCGCCAAAGCATCATGACACAAGATCAAGAGACAAGGGTGCGTTAGCGCAGCGTAACGCACCACATTGGCCGCGCAAAATGACGTAACCGCTAAAAATGGTGCGATACGCTATCGCTATCACACCCTACTCTCGCTGGTTTCAGGGGGACTCATGCGGCGAAGTTCTCCGGCAATCATTGGGGAAATGGTGGGCGATGCAAGGCTCGAACTTGCGACCTCTTCGATGTCACCGAAGCGCTCTTCCAGCTGAGCTAATCGCCCGCCCGCGCGCCTACGCCTTAGCCGGTGCGGCTAACTTCGCGCGGCGCTGTTTTTAGTCCTATATCGGCATTGGCGGGGTGAGTCTAGGCCGCGAGCATGCGTTCGATCTCACCCACCAGATCGCGCAAATGGAACGGTTTTGACAGCACCTTGGCGTCTTTTGGCGCCTGGTTGTCGGGATTGAGCGCCACGGCGGCGAAACCGGTGATGAACATGATCTTGAGATCGGGATCGAGGCTGGCGGCCTTGCGCGCCAGCTCAATGCCGTCCATCTCCGGCATAACGATGTCAGTCAGCAACAATGTGAAAGGCTCTTCCTTCAGCCGCTCATAAGCGTCCAGCCCGTTGGAGAAGGAGGTCACCTCATAACCTGCCTTCTGCAACGCCCTGACGAGAAATTTGCGCATATCATCGTCGTCTTCGGCGAGAAGAATCCGGTGTATTTTGCCGTCTTTAAGCTCTTTGACTGTCATAGCAGAAGCCTTCTATAGCCGATTGCGCCAGATTAGACGCCAATTTGGTGGGCAATTCGTAAACGCGGTGCGGATGGTTGTGCATAGCATTAATGGGTCCGGACCCTAGACTCAACCATCGCGGCTTGGCACAGTTAATCTCAGGAATGAGGCGGGGATTCACATGTTCAAGCAGTTTTTCAGCAAAGAGACAAGTCGCTTGGCCGGGCGCGGAAACGACGGGGCGGCGATCGAGGATGTGTTCGATCCACCCTTCGAGATTATCGCGCCGGAGAAGCACACCAGCCCCTTCGTCTTCAATTCACCGCATAGCGGGCGGATTTATCTCAAACAGTTTCTCGCCGCGTCACGGCTTCCCCTGCCGAGCTTGCGAAAATCGGAAGACAGTTTCGTCGAGCAGCTTTTCGCGCCCGTGGTGAGCCTTGGCGCGCCGCTGCTGCACGCGCATTTTCCCCGCTGCTATCTTGACGTGAACCGGGAAGCTTATGAACTGGACCCGGCGCTCATCGCCGGGGCCCTGCCGCGCTACGCCAATACCCGCTCAGCAAGGGTGATTGGCGGTTTGGGCACAATCGCGCGGGTGGTGTCGGAGTCGGAGGAAATCTATCGCGCTCCGCTGGCCCTCGGCGAGGTCCTGGACCGGGTCAACAGCCTTTACAAGCCCTACCACGCGGCTCTGGGTTCCCTGATGGATGCAAGCATGCGGAAATTCGGCATCGCGGTGCTGATCGACTGCCATTCCATGCCCTCGACGCACCTGCACGACACGGGCGATGAGCGACCGGATTTCGTTCTGGGAGACCGCTTTTCGGCCTCCTGCGACCCGAAATTCACCCAGCTGGTTGCCGAGCAGCTCACGGCCATGGGCTATGTGGTGGCGTTCAACAAGCCCTATGCCGGCGGCTTCATCACCGAACATTACGGCCATCCCGGCCAAGGCCGGCATGCCCTGCAAGTCGAAGTCAATCGCGCGCTGTATCTGGACGAAGCGAGCTATCGGCGGTTGGCAAACTTCAACCCGCTGCGCCGGGATATCGGGCGGCTCGTGGAAGCCATGATGGCGATGATACCGGTGCTGCGTGACGTGCCGCGCGCGGCGGCCGAATGACTCAACTGCTGGCCCGAAGCTGATATGGGGGCCAAGAAAAAAGGGCCGCCGGACGAACCGGACGGCCCAAGTCTAAGGGAGGAAACGCCCGATATGGGCAGCGGCAAGGTATGGTGAATACCGTTGCCGCATTGCAATAATATGTCATTGCGGCGCACAAAAATCAAGATGTCAACCAGTAATATGCATTATTCGCAAATCATGTTGTTTTTTTGCCACAGTAGCATTTTGACGCTGGGTAGAGCTGGCCAGCACCACAGTGCGTCCAGAGTGAAGATGATCAGGGCGCCATGTTATACTTTATTGAAATAACTGCCGAAATTAACAAGGAGTTAAGTTTTTGAGCACCGCGGATGAGAAAAGTCTGGCTGACTATTTGGCATTTGCACACCATCTGGCGGACCTCTCGGCGGCGGAGATTTTGCCCCATTTCAGGAACTTATCCTCAGTTGTGAACAAGTCCGGCGGCGCCGGGTTCGATCCTGTGACAAGCGCGGACAGAAATGCGGAGCAAGTGATTCGTGACGAAATCGTCGCGCGCTGGCCCGATCATGCTGTGCGTGGCGAGGAATTCGGCGCCACGTCACCGGGCAGGGAGTATTGCTGGCTGATAGACCCGATAGACGGCACCCGGCCCTTCATAATGGGGATGCCGGTCTGGGGCACGCTGATAGGCCTGGTGAAGAATGGCGCGCCCATTCTGGGTCTGATGAACCAGCCCTTTACGCGTGAGCGCTTCTGGAGCGGTGAAAGCGGCGCTTTCTATCGCGGCGCCGATGGCGAGCGCGAGATCAAGACGCGAAGCTGCCCGCGGCTGGGTGATGCGATGCTGTCTTCCACCAGCCCGGATTTGTTTGCCACGCGCGATCATAAAGAGCGCTTCGATGCGCTGAGCGGACAAGTGCGTATGCGCTGGTTCGGCGGCGATTGTTATGCTTATTGCCTGCTGGCAGCGGGGCATATCGATCTGGTCGTCGAGTCCGGCCTCAAAGCCCATGATATCGCGGCACTCATTCCCATCATCGAGCGCGCCGGGGGGTGCGTCACCAGCTGGACCGGCGGTTCGGCGGCCGAGGGCGGAGACGTGGCTGCCTGCGGCGACCCGGCCCTGCGTGACCAGGTGCTCGAAATTCTGTCGGCATAACCCAAAATCATGGCGAGCCGGGAACGAAGGCGTCGAATACGGACCAGAGCTGTTCGCGCAAATGGTCCCTCTCCTGCAGCAGCTCATGGCGTGCGCCATCGAGTGTGACGCGGCTCCCGGCCCTGAGTTGTGCGGCCAGCTCCTCTATCGCTGAGTTGGAGACCACCTGGTCCTGACCGGCGGCCAGCATGAGGATGGGCACATGCACCCGTGGCGCGAAGCCGAAGGCGTTTATCGTCTTCATGGACGCGGCCGCGGCGCGCAGCCAGCCGATTGTCGGCGACCCCAGCCCCAGCCCCGGCGCGGCCTTCAGGATCAAAGCGTTGCGCTCATGGCGGCGCTTGTCCGAGGTGAGCTTATTGCCCTTGAACGGCTCCAGCCCCGACGCCGCGTCGCCGCCGCCCGGTACATAGATATCTCCCAGGCCGAAGAACACGCCCAGTTGCGCCAGCCTGGCGATGAGTGCAAGCGATGCGCCTGCCCGCAGCGCGATCATGGGTGAGCTCAGCACCATCCGTTCAAACCAGCAATCGCGCTTGCAGGCGGCGTGGATCAGGATATTGGCGCCCATGGAATGGGCCAGCGCGAAATATGGCGGCGGGCAGTCGGGGAGCACGATTTCGCTCATGAACAAATCGAGATCGCTCTCGAATTGCGAAAAATCCTCCACATGGCCCTTGAATTTGTTACGCAGTGGCCGCGATGAGCCCCCCTGCCCGCGCCAGTCCATGGTGGCGGCGGCGAAACCGCGCTGGCGCAAATCGGATATGGTCTCGAAATATTTCTCGATGAATTCCGTGCGCCCGCCGAACACACACACCGTCCCCTTGGAGCCGCGCCGCGGCGGCCCCCAGCGCGCAAAACGCAACGCCACACCATCATGGGCGCTGAACGTGCCGGCCACGGCGCCGGGCGGAACGGGATTACGCACAATGCCAACGAGTGTCATATGGGGCGGGTGTCTTTCGTGGGGGGGCCCGTGTATTCAGCCGGACCTTATACCAGTGCTCATTGATAGGGACCCATTTCAATGAGCACTGGTATTAACACACTTGAATTGGCGAAACTCGAACCTATATTCTCATCTATGCGCATGCCAATCATGGGTGCGCAATTGCAGAACGGCCCGGCCTTGTTAAAATGGCGGGCGCGTACCGCATGTTGCTTCACGAAGGAGGATATGTGATGAGGCATTTCGACCTGACACCACTCTACCGTTCCACTATCGGCTTTGACGCCCTGGCTTCGCTGTTCGATTCCATGGCCGCGTTCGACGGCGACACGCCCGCCTACCCACCCTACAATATCGAACGCGGGGCTGAGAATGCGTACCGCATTTCCATGGCGGTCGCGGGCTTTGGCGAAGATGACATCAACATCGAGGTCAAGCAAAACACCCTTACCGTGCGTGCCGAGCGCGAGAGCGAGGCCGGGGAAAGGGACTATCTGCACCGCGGCATCGCCATGCGCGCTTTTGCCCGCAGCTTCCAGCTTGAGGACCATGTCGTGGTCAACGGCGCCAGTCTGGAAAACGGGCTGCTGCACATCGATCTCACCCGCGAGATTCCCGAAGCCCTGAAGCCGCGCACGATCGCCATTCAAACCAATGGGGCAAAGCCCAGGGCGATTGCAAGCAAGGCCAAATCGTAAGGTTTAAGCTACCGCGTGTCACCGGCCAATCCGGTCTCTAAGAGCCGGATTGGCCGCTACGTATTGCATCAATTGCACGCGCTGCGGCGATACAGTAATGTGCACCCTGCGCACAAGGGACACCGAAGCACCCGTAGCTCAGCTGGATAGAGCGCTGCCCTCCGAAGGCAGAGGTCACAGGTTCGAATCCTGTCGGGTGCGCCAGTGTTTTCAATGAGTTATGTTAATTCTAAATTGCAACCTACCGAAAAAGTAAGCACATAGTAAGCACGGCATGCTGGTTTCGGGTGGTCACT
>JADFHH010000191.1 GCA_022567275.1 Pseudomonadota bacterium
CTCGCAGAATGAACTCGTCGAAGACGTCCGCGCCTACATTCACCGCTATGTCGATGTGAGCGAGGAGTTCGAGCGGACGGCGGCATATTATGTACTTTTCACTTGGATCTTCGACTCGTTCAACGAGCTGCCGTATCTGCGCCTTCAGGGCAATTATGGTTCCGGCAAGACGCGCTTTCTCCAAACCGCCGGATCGCTCTGCTACCGGCCGATTTTCGCCAGCGGGGCCTCCACCGTATCGCCGATATTTCATCTGCTCGATTCAGTCGGCGGCACGCTGATCATCGACGAAGCGGATTTTCGTTTTTCCGACGAGAAGGCGGAGATGACCAAAATTCTCAACAGTGGTAATATTGCGGGGATGCCGGTGCTGCGCGCGGAAATGCGGCGCCAGCGCGAATTCGACCCGCGGGTGTTCAATGTCTTCGGTCCCAAGATCATCGCCATGCGGGGCGAGTTCGAGGACGCCGGGCTGGAAAGCCGCTTCATCACCGAACGAACGGGGGGACGGAAGCTGCGCGAGGATATTCCGATAAACCTGCCACTGTCATACAGGCATGAAGCGCTTGCGCTCCGCAACAAACTGCTGATGTTCCGCTTCCGCAACTGGGGGCGGTATGCGCCGGATGAGAGTCTGGTGGACCGGTCGATCGAGCCGCGGCTGAACCAGATGTTCGCGCCGCTGTTATCAATCGTCGAAGACAGACAGGCGCGCAGCGCGCTGCGAGAGACGATGCGGAAGATTCATCGAGAGCGCGTCGCGGCGAACGACATCCAATGCGGACGGTGAGTGCGTGTAACGGACGGCATGGGGCACCCTGTTTGAACTGGGCCGCAGTGGCACATTTTCACTCCTATGATGGCGGCGCCGGTTTGATAGACTTGGCCCGCACATCACCGGAAAAGCGCCGCACGCGCCGCTCCGCAATCGCCTATGAGAAATACACACTCCAATTATCTCCGCACGCACCGCAGAAAATGCGGACTGACCCAGCAAGAGACGGCATTTCTTCTGGGGCTTGACAGCGGACACACCATCTCACGCTACGAACGCCATGCCCGCGTGCCGACGCTCCAGACCGCGCTCGCGTGCCAGGTCATATTCGATGTTGCTCCGCGCGAGCTGTTCCCCAGCCTGTATCGAAAGATCGAAAAGCAAACCCTGCGGCGCATTTGTCTCCTGACGCAGCGATTGGACGCACAAGCCAACTCGCTGGTCGTCATCCGCAAGCAGGACGTTCTGAAACAGGCAATCGAAAGGTCCGGCAGTGACGCTCCGCATGTATGAGTCATCCATCGCTTCAAGGACCGCTCGTTTTGGCCATCTTTCCGAACCGGCGCGGTTTCGGGTACGCGCTGTTTGAAAATGTCGTCTCGCCGGTCGATTGGGGAATGAAATGGGCATTGGAAGACGAGATGCCCGCGAGACTTGAGCAAATCAGGCTGTTGATCCATCTCTTTCAACCTTCCGTCATTGTCTTGCAGGATTGCAAAGCGCCGTCGGCGCGTTGTTCGCAGCGTGTGAAATGCTTGATCGAAAGCACGCTCACCCTTGCCAGGCGCATGAACGTCAAAGTGAAACTTTACTCCCGCGCCGGCATTCGCCAATGCTTTGCCTACTACGGCGCCCGCAACAAGGATGAGATCGCCCGCGCAATCGCCGAAGTGCTGCCGGAATTCGCACCCCGCGTCCCGCCGATGCGAAAACTCTGGATGACCGAAGACCATCGCATGGGCATGTTCGACGCCCTGTCGCTGGTGTTCACCTACTACGCCAAAGAGCACATACGTCCTGCGTAATGAGGCACACGGTCACATAGCCGCGATGTAATCTTCCTCGCGCCGGTGGCGACACGGTGGCGATATTGGCACGGAAAGAGAAGAGGCGCAAAAGCTCATCTTCTTAATATACTGATATACATATTGAAAAATGGTACCGCTGCCCCGGATCGAACGGGGGACCTCTAGATCCACAATCTAGCGCTCTAACCGACTGAGCTACAGCGGCACGGGGTGGGCGTGCGCCCGGTTCGCGCAAATTAAGCCCAAGCCGGCCATCTTGCAACAGCGGCGGCGCCGCGGGACGCTGCATAAAGAAAAAGGCCCGGTTCAGCGGCTGAACCGGGCCTTCCTACTCATGATACGCGAGGGGGGACGCGACTATACAACGCGACTACACAACGCGGCCTGACCAGCGCAGATATCCGGCAGGCCCTGCAAACCCGGTAATTAGCCGGTCACGGCATTGGCGAGCGACCGGCTCACATGATCCTTGATCGGTGAGGCGGTATCTGCTGCGATTTTCGTCGTCAGGGTGCTAACCTCTTCCGCCTGCGTCGCGAACGCGCCGAATTGCTTGCGCACAAAAGACGCCTGAACTTCCATGATCTCGGCGGCATTCTTCGCGCCGGCCAGATCTTTCGCCAGATCGAACCCGGTGTTCAGGTTGGTCTGGGCGAGTTCGATGACCTTGCGGTTGAGCGCGGCCGCGCCCTGGCCGGCCTGGTCGAGCGAGCGCTCAAGAGCCTCGAAGGAGGCTTCCATCGTGCTCCTGGCATTCTCATAAGCGTCACGGCTCCGGGTCACACTCTGCCCGGCAATCGCACGCAACCCTTCCGGCGCCGCATTGCCGGGCCCGCCCAACGTCGGCGCCGTGTCGGCATCGCCCTTCGCGACGTCATCGTTGGCAGACTCAGCGGGTGTTTCGGTCTCTTTCGCATTATTCACTTTGTTCGTAGACATTCATCTCTCTCCACATGCTTTCCACATTTTTCTCCACCGGAGCGGCGTCTGGTAGAGTTCAAATTCACCAGCCTCTGTTGAGGCTTGGCTCTATATAGAGACTCGAATGTTGCATTGCAACATTTATTTTGCAGTGCAGCATTAATGCTCCTGATGGACGGCGGCGCGAATCCACTCTATGCAGAACTCCGGCTTATGAATCTTTGAACCGGCGGGCATCGGCTTAAAGAGTAAATTCTGTAAAGTAAGGAACGGATGCAGGCGGCGAGCCTGTGCATTTGCGTAGCGGCGTCACACGACATACATCATTGTGTTTTCACCCCTATAACCAGTGGCCTCCAGGTGATGGGACAGCACAAAAAGCCAGACGTCCGGTCTGCGGGCGCGGATCACCGTGACGCGCTTGAAAAAATCGCGCGCCTGCTTTCTGTCGCCGAAGAGCATGTTCCCCCGCCCGGGGCGAGCGATGAGCGTCACGATATTTCGCCAGTGCAATCGCGCGAACAGGCACATACTCAGGGCGCTCCGCGTCAACCCGGCGTAACCCAGCTTCTCGAAGCGCTGCCCGCCGGTCTTGCCATTTGCGCGGGCGGCAGCCTGATCAAGGCCAACTCGGCCTTTGCCCAGGCCTTCGGCTACGCGAGCGCGTCCGAGCTGGAAGAGGCCGGCGGCCTGCGCGCCATCTTCCCGAGCGAGGAAAAGGCGCTGGCCGAACATTTTGACAAGGCCCGGGGCGCCGCGGATAAAGCGATCGAATATCTGGCGCGCTCAAGCAGCGGGCGGGAATTTCGCATGCCGGTCGCCATTCATCCGATCGCGATGGAAGATGGCGAACGCACCAGCCTGTTAGCCCTCCATCCCCCGCCGCCCGATACGTCCTGTCCGGATGATGGGCCAGATTTTGGCAGCGAGCTGACCGATTTTCTCGCCAAGGTCAGCCATGAAGTGAGAACGCCGCTCAATTCGATCATCGGTTTCGCGGAGATCATGATACAGGAGCAACTCGGAGCACTCGGCAATGCGCGCTACCGGGAGTATATCCGCCATATCTTCGAGAGCGGCCATTACGCCCTGAGCCTGGTCAATGATCTGCTCGATATTTCAAAGATCAAGGCCGGCAAGTTCGAGCTGAATTTCACCGCCGTCGATCTCGAAGACGTGGTGAGCGAGAGCGTGCATTCCATGCAGCCGCAAGCCCAGCGCCAGCGCGTGCTGCTGCGCACGTCGTTCGCCGATACTCCGGCGCGCGTGCTGGCGGACCGGCGCTCCATCAAGCAGATCATCCTCAATCTGGTGTCGAACGCGATCAAATTCACCAATCCCGGCGGCCAGGTGATCGTCTCCACCCAGAGCACCGCGTCAGGGGGGGTGAGAATCCGCGTGTGCGATAACGGCATCGGCATGTCACCGGACGAGATCGCCATCGCCGTGAAGCCGTTTGAGCAACTGGACACCGCGCCGCGCAAACAGGCCGGCACCGGTCTCGGCCTGCCGCTGACAAAGGCGCTGGTGGAAGCCAACCGGGCGCAATTCGAACTCAGCAGCGTGTCGGGGTCCGGCACCCGGGCCGAAATAATCTTTCCCCAGGACCGCGCCGCCGGCGCCAAGGAGTAGGGGCTTTTTCGTTATAAGATGAGACCGCCCAATCCCCTGGTATTATCCGTAGGGTGTGTTAGCGCAGCGTAACGCACCACGATGACCTCGCAAAATGTCATAACCGCCGAAAATGGTGCGTTACGCTATCGCTAACGCACCCTACGCTTGCTATTGGACTGTTAAGAGGCCATTGCCCGAGGCGCGGGGGCATCCCGGGCTGGGGATCGCGTGTGGTCAGCGCGATCGTCTCGAATGCTCCCAGGATGTCCCTGTCCAGCTTGGCGCCCATATCCAGCAGGATCTGGTATGCCTCCCCGGGCGTTACCGCATCCCGGTAGGCGCGGTTGTCGATCAGCGCCGAGTAAATATCGACAACCGTAATAATTCGAACCGGATCGGTAATCTGATCACCCGACAGACCGTCCGGATATCCGGACCCGTCAAGCAGTTCATGATGGTGAAGTGTTATATCCACGACTTCGTCATTAAACTGCCCGTCGCGGCGTAAGATTTCGGCGCCGTAGCCGGGGTGCTTGTTGATCTGCACACGCTCCTCGGCCGACAATGCTCCCGGTTTGTCAAGAATACTCAACGGAATCCGTACCTTGCCTATATCGTGCAACAGC
>JADFHH010000192.1 GCA_022567275.1 Pseudomonadota bacterium
AACAGGGGCTCCCAGATCGTCGCGCTGACGCGCGCGGGCGCCGAGACGCTTTATGGCCAGGGCTGCAAGCTGGTGGTGCTGGCCTGCAACACGGCCTCCGCGGTCGCCTGCCGCACATTGCAGCAGGACTGGCTGCCGGGCGCGGGCTATGCGGGGCACAACATTTTGGGCGTGGTCGCGCCGATGGTCGAGGCCGCGACGCAAACCCCGTGGGCGGTGACCTCGCCGCAATATCCGCAGAAATACAACACCGGCACGATCGCCATCTTCGCGACACGGCGGACAGTCTCAAGCGGCGTCTCCAGCGAAGCGAGATCCAAACGCTGCCCGAAGGTCACAATCGTCGAGCAGCCCTGCGCGGATTTGGCCGGCGCCATCGAGCAGGGCAACGCCAAACGTGATCTGGACGCCATGGTGGCGCGCTATGTGCGCCAATTGCTGGAGCGGACCGAGGGCGCGCCGCCGGAGCGCGCGATCCTGGGGTGCACCCATTTTTCGCTGGTGGAAGAGCTGTTCGTTCGGCATCTGCCGCCCGCGACGCGGCTGTTGAGCCAGCCGCAAGTGGTCGCCGACAGCCTGGAGGATTATCTCACCCGCCATCCCCATTATGGCGAAGCAGGAGAAGACAATCCCGCGCCGCGTCTGCTCACCACCGGCGATCCGGCGCACGTCGCAGGGTCGCTGAAAACCTTCTGGAGCGCGCCGCAGAGCTTTGAAGCGGCGGGGTGAGGGGACTGGAGAGGATCCAAAAGCGCCTGTTAGCCCCCCCCTCCAATCTCCTTGCCGGTTTCCTGATCGACGACCTTCATGGACAGCCTCACCTTGCCGCGATCGTCGAAGCCCATCAGCTTGACCCAGACCTTGTCGCCTTCCTTGACGATGTCGGTGGTCTGGTTGACGCGATGGTCGGCCAGTTGAGAAATGTGGACGAGGCCGTCCTTGGGACCGAAGAAGTTGACGAAGCAGCCGAAGTCGACCGTTTTCACAACCGTGCCCTGATAGATGACGCCCGCTTCGGGATCGGATGTAATCATCCGGATTTTGGTGAGCGCCGCCTCGATCGACGCCGCATTACTGGAAGCGACCTTGATCGTGCCATCGTCGCTAATGTCGATTTTTGCGCCGGTTTCCTCGACAATGGCGCGGATCACCGATCCGCCGGTGCCGATCACTTCGCGGATCTTGTCGGTCGGAATGGTGATCATCTCGATCCGCGGCGCATATTCGCCAAGATCGTCGCGCGCCACGTCCAGCGCCTTGGCCATTTCGTCAAGAATGTGCATCCGGCCGTGCCTGGACTGTTCCAGCGCCACTTTCATGATCTGTTCGGTGATGCCGGTAATTTTTATGTCCATTTGCAGCGAGGTGATGCCATCCGCGGAACCCGCGACCTTGAAGTCCATGTCGCCGAGATGATCCTCGTCGCCGAGGATATCGGACAGCACCGCGAATTTGTCGCCCTCCTTGATCAATCCCATGGCGATGCCCGCGACCGGGCGCGTCAGCGGCACCCCGGCATCCATCATCGACAGCGATGCGCCGCACACGGTGGCCATTGAAGATGAGCCGTTCGATTCGGTGATCTCGGAAACAACCCTGAGCGTATAGGGAAAGCTTTCACGATCCGGCAGCACCGCATGCAGCGCCCGCCAGGCGAGCTTGCCATGGCCGATCTCGCGCCGGCTGGTAAAGCCGACACGGCCGGTTTCGCCAACCGAGAAGGGCGGGAAATTGTAATGCAGCAGGAACGGCTCCTTGTAGGTGCCTTCCAGCGCGTCGACGAATTGCTCGTCCTCGCCGGTGCCAAGGGTGGTGACCACCAGCGCCTGCGTCTCACCGCGCGTAAACAGCGCGCTGCCATGGGTGCGCGGTAAAAAGCCGACTTCGCAGACAATCGGCCGGACGGTTTCGAGATCGCGCCCGTCGATGCGTTTGGAAGTTTTCAGGATCGAGCCGCGAACCACATCCTTCTCAACCGCCTTGAATGCGCTTGTGACCTGATCGGCGATTGTGCCGTCATCGTCTTCAGGCACAAGTGCTGCGATCACACTCGTCCTGGTTTCCGAGACCTTGTCCTGGCGGGCCATCTTTTCAGGAATTTGATAGGCACCCTGGAGGCCTTTTTCCCCCGCCTTGCGGACCTTGGCTTCCATTTCCGAATTGTCCGGCTTCTCGAAATCCCAAGGGGACTTCGCGGCTTTTTCCGCCAGCTTGATGATGGCGTCAATGACGGGCTGCATCTGTTCATGGCCGAACATGACGGCGCCGAGCATGACATCTTCGGACAGCTCCTTTGCTTCGGATTCGACCATCAGCACCGCATCTCCCGTGCCGGCCACAATAAGGTCGAGTTTCGCATCCTCCCGCTGGTCGAGCGTCGGGTTCAGCACATAGCCGCCATCGATATAGCCGACCCGCGCGCCGGCGATCGGCCCCATGAAGGGGATGCCGGAAAGGGTCAGCGCCGCGCTCGCCGCGACCATGGCGACGATGTCGGGATCGTTCTCCATGTCGTGGCTCAGCACAGTGATGAGCACCTGCGTTTCGTTCTGGAAACCCTTCACGAACAAGGGACGGATCGGCCGGTCGATCAGCCGGGATGTCAGGGTCTCTTTTTCGGACGGGCGCGCTTCGCGCTTGAAAAAGCCGCCGGGGATTTTACCGGCGGAATAAGTCTTCTCACGGTAGTCGACCATGAGCGGGAAAAAGTCGATGCCGGTGCGCGGTTGCTTGTCGGCGACCGCGCATGCCAGCACGCTGGTGTCGCCATATTTGGCCAGCACGGCCCCGTCGGCCTGGCGGGCGATGCGCCCGGTTTCGAGCGTTAGCGTGCGTCCGCCCCATTCAATTTCTTCTGTGTGGATATCAAACATATTTTTCGTCTCTGCTTTCTTTACGATGGGAATCGTTCAATTGGAGCCGCTCCGCCGGCGGATTCCGGCCGGTGCGTCCTGATTCCCCGGTCCCGTCAGCTAACGCTGAATGCGTGCTAACGGCGAATACCCAGGCGCTTTATCAGTTTGGTGTAACGCTCCTCGTCCCGGGATTTGACATAGTCGAGAAGCCTGCGCCGCCGGCTCACCATTTTCAGCAAGCCCCGGCGTGAGTGATTGTCTTTCTTGTGTGTCTTGAAATGTTCGGTCAGATTGACGATCCGTTCGGTGAGGATCGCGACCTGCACTTCCGGCGAACCTGTGTCGCCCTTGCTTGTGGCATATTCGCCAATAAGTTCTGTTTTCCGCTCGGCGGCAATCGACATCGTCCAACTCCTGCTTCTAGTGAGCGTGAAATTTTATCCCGGCCTGGTCTGAGCGATTTAAGCCCTACAGATTGAACACGCGCCTTGGTCTCAATTCTCCGCGTATCACTTCGCCGAGCGCCACGAGAACACCGCGTGACGTTGCGTAGACGGGCCCGCTCAGGATAGGGGCATCACGGCCGCGCAACAGCACAGCCTGCCCCCGGGCGAGTCTCGCCGCATCGTCTCCGCTTATGGCCAGCGCCGGGATGTCGTCCAGCGCGGTCTCCACGGGTACGAGAACGGCGTCGAGCCCCTCAAAACCGGCGGCACTATGGCCTAACTGCTGGAGTTTATCCAGTGAAATCGCCGCGCTGTCATGGAACGGTCCCACACGGGTCCGGCGCAGCGCGCTCACATGTGCGAAACAGCCCAGTTCACGGCCCAGATCGCGCGCCAGCGAGCGTACATAGGTGCCCTTGCCGCATACCGCTTCCAGCATACAATGGTCCTTGTCCGGCACCTCCAGGATGCTCAGCGCGGCCACCGTGACGGTGCGCGGCGCCAGCTCGAACTCAGCGCCGTCACGGGCCAGATCATAGGCCCGCGCGCCGTCAACCTTGATGGCCGAATAGCGCGGCGGCACCTGTTCGATATCACCGGTGAAGCGCGGCAGAACGCGCTCGATATCGGCCCGGTCCGGGCGGGCGCCGCTGGTCTTCAGCGCCGCACCCTCCGCGTCATCCGTCTCCGTCTCCACCCCCCAGGTCACGGTGAAGCGGTAACCCTTCACGCCATCGATGGCGAAGGAAACGGTCTTGGTCGCTTCGCCCAGAGCAATAGGCAGGACACCGCTGGCGAGCGGATCGAGCGTGCCGGCATGGCCCGCCTTGGCCGCCTGATAGAACCACTTGACCCTGGCGACCGCATCGCTCGAAGTCAATCCTTCGGGCTTGTCCAGTACAAGCCAGCCATGGACCGGTCTTCCCCTGCGCCGTCTTGCCATTTTATGCAATCACTCCCGCCACTCCCGCGCGCAACGCGATCTTTCTACTCGATATCCCGGGCCACCGCGGGTGTGCGCAGCAGCGCATTGACCGCGTCCGATTGAGAGAAGGTCACGTCCAGCTCAAAGCTCAGCTCCGGCGTGTGCCGGAGCGAGACCCGCCGGGCCAGCTCACCGCGGACAAATTTCTTGTGACGCTCCAGCGCGGCGACGACCAGATCCTCATTGCCGCCGCCAAGCGGCAGCACATAGATGGTCGCATTCTTCAGATCGGGTGAGGTTCTGACCTCCGCGACCGTAATCGCCGCGCCGGAAAGGTCTGGATCGGCGATCTCGATGCGCAAAAATATATCCGCAAGCGCCTTGCGCAGGGCTTCGCCGACTCGCAACTGGCGCTGGGTAGGGCGTTTGTTCAACGATCAATCCTTTCGATCGCGCTCCAGGAGTCTGATAATAATTTCCTGCTGCGCCTCGATCCGCTGTACACGATTGTGAAGATCGTTGAGCAGTTTTTGCTGCTTGGCCTGGTTGTCAACCAGCCGGTCGATCGTGCGTTCAAATTTAAAAATATTGCGAGCGAACCGAATTATCCGGTCTCGAGCGCCCACCCATGACGTAATCTCACCTCCAGGATCAGACGGCTCGTTATCGTCGCTCATAACACG
>JADFHH010000193.1 GCA_022567275.1 Pseudomonadota bacterium
CTCCGGCGGACCGGACGTGGCCACCACGGTCTTCGTCAAGAACTCGCGATACGACAAGATGATGGAAGCATTCGGCGGCGTCGGCGTCTATGCGACAACGCCCGACGAGTTGACCCGCGCGGTGAACGAGGCCATGGATTCCGGCAAGCCTACCCTGATCAACGCGGTGATTGACGAAAAGTCCGGCACCGAGAGCGGCCGCATTGGCAATCTCAACCCGCAGAGCGCGGTTTCCAGGAAATAATCCACGGCAATCCGTTAGAGGTAAAAAATGGGCAAAGCACTTGAAGGCGTCCGCATTCTGGACATGACGCATGTTCAATCGGGGCCAACCTGCACACAGTTGCTGGCATGGTTCGGCGCCGATGTGATCAAGATCGAGCGGCCGGGAGTTGGCGATGCCACACGCGGCCAGCTGCGCGATATTCCCGGCGTGGACAGCCTGTATTTTACGATGCTGAATCACAACAAGCGCTCGATCACGCTCGACACCAAATCCGCCAAAGGCAAGGAAATCTTCACCGGACTGCTCAAGGCTTGCGATGTGATGGTCGAGAATTTCGCCCCTGGCGCCCTCGACAGGATGGGCTTTAGCTGGCAACGGATTCGGGAAATCAACCCGCGTCTGATCTACGCCTCGATCAAGGGGTTCGGCCCCGGCCCGTATGAGGCGTGCAAGGTCTATGAGAATGTCGCGCAGTGCACCGGCGGGTCGGCCTCGACTACGGGTTTTGCCGACGGGCCACCGCTCGTAACAGGCGCCCAGATCGGCGATACCGGCACCGGCCTTAACCTGGCACTCGGCATCGTCACCGCCCTGTTCCACCGCGAAAAATCCGGCAAGGGTCAGCGTGTGCTGGCGGCCATGCAGGACGGCGTGCTCAATCTGTGCCGCGTCAAGCTACGCGACCAGCAGCGTTTGGCGCACGGGCCGCTCAATGAATATAGTCAGTCCGGTCAGGGGATCGCGTTCGGCGAAGCGGTGCCGCGCGCGGGCAATGACTCAGGCGGCGGCCAGCCGGGCTGGATTGTGAAATGCAAGGGTTGGGAAAGCGATCCGGACGCCTATGTCTACTTCATTACCCAGGCAGCCGCGTGGAGCAATATCTGCGACGTGATCGGCAAGCCGGAATGGAAGGATGATCCCGAATATGCCACACCTCCGGCCCGGCTCGACAAGATCAAGCAAATCTTCGGTATCATTGAAGACTGGACCAAGACCAGGAACAAATTCGAGATCATGGAAATCTGCAATCCGCTCAACATTCCCTGCGGGCCGATTCTTTCGATGAAGGAAATCGCCGAACAACCCTCGCTGCGCGAAACCGGCACCATCGTCGAGGTCGATCATCCAACCCGCGGCAAATACCTCACCGTGGGCAACCCGATCAAACTGTCCGATTCAAAATCCGAAGTGACCCGCTCGCCGCTGTTGGGCGAACACACCGACGAAATTCTCACCGAGGTGCTTGGCTTCAGCAGCGAAGCCATCGTAGAAGCTAAAGCCGATGGCGCGGTGGGCGACGAAATGGCTGGCGTCAAGGCCGCAGCTGAATAGACAAGCGAACAGATGCCTGATCCGATCACTGCGGTGCTGCTGGCATTCGTCATGCTGGCGGTAAAGCACACAATCGCTGATTATTTTCTCCAGACACCGTATCAGTTCCTCAACAAGGGAAGCTACGGCCACCCCGGCGGCATCCTGCACGCCAGCATCCATGGCCTGCTCACCCTGCCCGTTTTTCTGATCCTGGCCCCCTCTTCTCCCGCCCTCGCCAGCGCCATCATCGTTGGCGAGTTCGTGGTGCACTACCATCTCGACTGGTCGAAAGAGCAATTGATCGAACGCTACGATCTGACCCAGAAAAACCCATGGTTCTGGCATTTATTCGGGCTCGATCAGCTGGCTCACATAGTGACTTACGTGGCGATCATCGCGATCCTGATCATGCTCTAAACGCAAAAAAATCAGATAAGCGCGGCAATCTCGCGATTGGCGAATTCCAGCCGGTCGGAAAGAACCCGAACGATCAACTGGTAAAAGGCGGCCGCGGCTTTCGGGTCTTGCTCCTGCATGCGGGCAAAGCTTTTCCGCGTCAGCCGGTAGACGATACTGGGCTGTTCGGCGATGACGGCGGCCGCGCGCGGAGCATTTCTGAAAAAGCCCATCTCGCCGATGACCGTTTGCGCCGCCATGCGGCGCAGCCGCGTTCGATGACCCTGTTCATCGGTTATGCTGATGGCCACGGAGCCGGTGGCGAGCAGGTCGACGGAGTTCGAGCGTCCGCCCTGCTTCAGGACAATCTGTCCTTCCTTGTAGCTGCGCCGGTCGAAATAGGACATCAGCCGACCGGGATCAAGCTCGCCCCCGAACGCACCCTCAAGCCAGCGTTCGAATGTTTTTTCCGTAGCCTCCACAGACTCATACTCGCTCAGCAGCATATTCTCACACCATTCAAGCGCCTCATTGCGGTCGGGAAACGCGCGGTGCGGGCCATCGTCGGAGATGACTCCGGCTGTGGTGAAGGTGCGCTGCAATTGTTCATTCAACCCGGCAAAAGACATACAGGCGGTATGTTCGTCACAATAGTTTTTCAACTTGATGAGGCTCAGCACGGCTGACGAATCAAGCCCGGGGACGGCGCCAAAGTCGAGCACCAGGTAGCGCACTTTCGGGTTGTGTTGAGTGTCCATGGTGCGTTTGATGAACTCGAACAGGCCGTTTGAGGAGCCAAAGAAGATAAAGCCTGAAAGCCAAAGCACGTGAATTTGCTCGCCATGCTCCTTGAGCAGGTTGGTTTCGTGCGGCGAGCGCTCGACATTGCTGGCGAAGTCGAGGCGGGTCAGATGGCGGCGCACGACACCGATCCGGGAGTAGTTGAGGGCGAACAGCAAACACGCGCCGACGATGCCCAGAAACACGCCAAGCAGATAACCGGAAGTGACGATAACGATCATGATCGCGCCGGCGAGCAAAAATTCCGTCAGCGATCTTTGCGCGGGCGAACGGATCAGCGCCGCGTTCAACACCACCAGCCCGAGATAGCTCAGCAGTCCGCCCAGCAGCGGGGTGGGAATGTAGCGTGCGGCATCGGCCCCGAAATACAGCACCATGGCGCAGAAGCCCGCAGCCGCAACGCCGCTGAAACGGGATACCGCACCGGCCTCCTGCATGAGAATAGAGCCGCTCAGCGACAGATTGCCCGCCGCGCCGCCGGCGAAACCGGCGAGAATATTGGCCACGCCGTTGGAGCGCAGCTCCTTGTCCAGATCCGCTGATTGCTGCCGTGTCACCTCAAGACTCGACACATCGAGCAGCACCGATATGGCGGTCACACCGCACACGGCGCCAATTTCGGTGGCGCTCATGGCCAGCGCACCCCAGTCAATATCATGGCGCAATACCGCCTGTGCCGGCACCCAGAATTGCATCTCTCCCATATCACCAAGATACCAGGCCGATCTGCCGCCCATCTCATCCGCGAAGCCCAGACCCAGCAGAACAAGATCAACCAGAATGACCAGCAAAAAGAACGCGACCGGCAGGGTCAGAAAGCTGTTGACGATACGCCGGAGAATAAATACGCCAACGGCAAACACGGCGCCCAGCATGAGTTGCGCCAAGTGCTCCGGCGCGAAAACTGCGGCAAGAGAGTCGCGTGATAATTGCGGTGCAACGCCTGTCATCACCTCGATTCCGCCTGTCACCAGCAGCCAGCCGGAAGCGGCGAGAAACCCGCCAATGACCGGATAGGGCACAAAGCGCAGCCAAACTCCGAGACGAAAAGCGCCGAGCGCAAACAGAAACAGCCCCGTAAGAAGCGTGCTGAGCGTAATGGCCATCATCACATGAATGACGACCAGCTCAGCGCCCATGCCGGTGGCGGCCACATGGGTTGCAATGGCCGCGGCCAGAACGCTCATGACGGCGACCGCAGGCGTATCGGGACCGGCTCCCGCAGGCGACAATGTAGAGGTGAGCGCCACCACCAGCCCGGTGATGACCGTGCCGGTCAGCAGGGCCGACAGGCCAAGGGTCAATCCGCCTTTGAGATCGCCCTGGAAAATCAGCGCGCTGAAGGAGATGCAATAGGTGACGATAACCAGCGCGAACACCAGCCCGCTCAGCGTATCGCGCAGGAGAGCCGGGGCGCCGGCGCCGCCAAGCGCCTATCCCGTCTCGAAATAAGACCCCCAGCTCGCCGGTCGCACGGCCGAAGGCGGCGCTCGTCAGCACACCCAGATAGGCGGCACTGTCCGGCACTTCGATCTCCGAGGAACCGACGACCTCATAGGCTCTTTCCGATTCGCCCAGGCGCAGCAGGGCCGCGCCGAGGACCATGCGGGCCCGCGCGTCGGCCGGGTTCGCGGCCAGATAGGCCGTCAGTTGCACCCGCGCCTGCTCGTATTCCTCGAGCCGATAAGCGCTGTAGCCGGCGACCAGCAGGGCCTGCGGCTGATTGTCGTCAGCGGCCAGCACCCGGTCGGCGGCGGTCTTGGCCGCGCGGTGCTCGCCCCGCATGAACTGGACGATGGAATCCTGCAACACGACCAGGAGGTTGTTCGGCTGCGCCGCGGTCAGGCGACGGATCAGCCCCTCGGCCGCCTCCAGCTCGCCGAGCGCCAGCGCCGACTGGATCTGGCCGAAGTAGGCCGGCAGGCGGCTGGGATCGAGCTCGACCGCCCGGGCGAAGCGGGTCTTCGCCTCCTCGAAGCGCCGCGCCTGAAACAGCCAGACGGCGTCCACGGCGACCAGGTCCGGGCTGTCCGGCTCCAATTCGGCCGCCCGGTCCAGATGGCCGCGCGCCGTCTCGGGGTCCCCCAGGACCATGGCGATGCGGGCCTTGCCCAGCAGGGCGTAGGCATGGGGGCCGGCGGTCAGGATGCGGTCGAAGATCGCGCTC
>JADFHH010000194.1 GCA_022567275.1 Pseudomonadota bacterium
GGCGAAGCTGGTGCCTAGGGGCAAGGGACCGGCCATGGCATGGCGTATCCCGTCCGCATCGATGAGATAATCGCCAAGGGTCATGAACCCGCCGCACTCGCCATAGACGAGCGCGCCGCGTTTCGCGGCAGCCTTTAATCCTTCGAGAAAGGCGCTGTTGGATGACAGGCGTCCGGCGTGGAGTTCGGGATAGCCGCCAGGCAGATAGATGGCGTCCGCATCTATATCCGGGGCTTCGTCGCCCAGCGGCGAGAACGGCGTGATTTGCGCCCCGGCATCGCGCCAGGCGGTGAGCAGATGCGGATAGGCGAAGCCAAAGGCTTTGTCGCTGGCGACGGCGATGCGCTGACCCAATGGCGGGAGATGCTTTGCCGCACTGGTTCCGCGCGCAATGGGTTTCGCCATTTGCGCCAGCGCGTCCAGATCGACCGCCTTCTCCAGCACATCGCCCGCCCGGCCGAGGAAGGTTTCCAGCGCGGCATGTTCGCTGGCCTGCACCAGACCCAGATGGCGCGAGGGCACGGCGATCTCTGGCGTCTCCGGCACCGCGCCGAGCACATTGATCCCCAAACTTTTGACTGCTTTTGTAACAATATCCGCGTGATGCACGCTGGCCACCCGGTTGAAAATGACGCCCGCGATGTGGCAGTCGTCTCTGAACTCCGCAAAGCCTTTTACCAGCGCCGCCGCCGAGGCGCCCTGGCGTTGAGCGTCGATCACCAGCACCACGGACAGGCCGAGCAGGATAGCGAGGTCCGCCGTGGAACCGCCGCCGCCCGCGGCCCCGTCGAACAGCCCCATGACGCCTTCAATGAGCAGCAGTTCAGCCTCATCCGCGCACTGACCCGCGAGGGCGAAAACAAGGTCCTCGCGCATGGCCCAGCAATCCAGATTGAAGCAGGCGCGCCCGCTGGCGGCCTCGTGAAAGCGCGGGTCGATATAATCCGGTCCGGCCTTGGCGGAAGCGATCCTCG
Organism: Pseudomonadota bacterium; assembly: GCA_022567275.1. GTDB lineage: Bacteria > Pseudomonadota > Alphaproteobacteria > Rhizobiales > Methyloligellaceae > UBA2767. Next base: position 975 of record JADFHH010000194.1, read on the forward strand.
TTCCCCGTCTTGCCAGCGCGCGCAAAATCCCCAGCGTGACAAGCGTTTTTCCCGCGCCCGAGGCGGGGGCGGCGATGACCAGCCCGCGCGGGCGCGCGTCAGCCAATGGGGTTCTCCCGCAGCGCCTGCACATACCAGTCGAGCGTGGCGTGGAAATCGACCACCTTGCCGATGACGACCAGCGCCGGTGTCGGCAGTTTGGCGATGTCCGGATTGTCCGCCGCGCTGGCGAGGGTGGTGGTATAGACGGATTGTTGCGGCAGGGAGGCGTTGGAAATGACCGCCACCGGTTCGGCCCCCGCGCGCCCGTGCCCGAGCATGGTTTGCGCGATTTCGGGCAGCTTGCGCACCGCCATATACATGACGATGACCGGCGAGGCGGTGGTGACCTTCTCCCAGTCGACACCGCTCGGCACATCGCCGCTGGCGTCATGTCCGGTGAGAAACAGCACCGATTGATTGGTGTCGCGGTGGGTGGTGGGGATGCCGGCATAAGCCAGCGCACCCGCGCCCGCGGTAATGCCCGGCACGATGCGGAACGGGATTTTGGCGCGCGCCAGCGCCTGACACTCCTCGCCGCCGCGCCCGAAGGTCAGCGGGTCGCCGCCCTTGAGCCGCAGCACGCGCTTGTTCTCTTGCGCCAGTTCAACCAGGCGGAGCGAAATATCCTGTTGCTTGGCGGAAGGCCTGCCGCCGCGTTTTCCCGCGAATTCGATTTCGCACGCGCTGTGCGCCCACGCCAAAATGCCTTTCCTGACAAGCGCGTCATAGACGATGACATCCGCCTGGCACAGGGCATGATAGCCGAGCAGGGTGAGCAGCCCCGGCGCGCCCGGCCCCGCGCCAACCAGCCACACGCTTCCCGGTGCAAAATCCGGAAAAGGCGCATCGTCCAGCGCCGCGAAACCGCGAGGGCTGGAAGCGGATTTTTTGTCGTCGCTGGGGTCGGAGTCCATGCACAAGGTGTATAGAGTCCGATCATGGCCGCTACAACCAGCCAAAGCGCCACCGCGCTCAGACGCGGATGGACGACGGGCGCCTGCGCCACCGCCGCGGCGCGCGCCGCTTACACAGCACTGCTGACGGGCGCCTTCCCCGATCCGGTTGAGATCACCCTGCCCAAGGGCGAACAACCGGCCTTCGCGCTTGCCATCGAAGAGGCCGGCGCGGGCTGGGCGCGGGCCGGGATCGTCAAGGATGCGGGCGATGATCCCGACGTCACCCACGGCGCGCTCATTGTCGCCACGGTGCGCCATGGGAAACAGGGCGCCGGCGTCTCCTTCAAGGCGGGTGAGGGGGTCGGGACGGTCACCAAGCCGGGGCTACCGGTCGCGCCGGGCGAGCCCGCCATCAACCCGGCGCCGCGAAAAATGATACGCGAGATACTCGAAGCGGTGGCTGACGCCGAGGGCGTCGCCGCGGACATCGAGGTGGAGATTTCCATACCCGGCGGCGAGGCGCTGGCTTCGAGCACCTGGAACCCGCGCCTTGGCATCGAAGGCGGGCTCTCCATTCTCGGCACCACCGGCATCGTACACCCGTTTTCCTGTTCGGCCTGGATTCACGCCATTCACAGCGGTATCGACGTGGCCAGTGCAGAAGGCTTGACCCACCTTGCAGGGGCGACGGGGTCGACCTCGGAAGCGGCTGTCAAAAAGCTGCACAATCTCGACGATCAGGCGCTCATCGACATGGGCGATTTCGTCGGCGGAATGCTCAAACATCTGCGCACTCATCCCGTGGCGCGGATCACCATCGCGGGCGGTTTTGCAAAAATGACAAAGTTCGCCCAGGGCCGTCTCGATCTCCATTCCGGCCGCAGCCAGGTCGATTTCGAATGGCTTGGAGAACGTATCGAGGAGGCTGGCGGTAACATCGAATTATGCGATGTGTCGCGTAAGGCAAACAGCGCGCTCGAAGTGCTCGAGGCGGCGCGCGCAAAAAATATCGGCATTGCCGGGGTGGTGGCGGATCACGCACGGAAAGTTGCCCAGGACACGCTTCGCAGCTCTGAGATGAGGGTGGATATCGTCATCGTCGACCGGCAAGGCGAGGTGATCGCCCGTGCCGAATGAAGTTTTGCGCATACTCATTCTCGGCGGCACGGAAGAAGCGCGGCTTCTGGCCAGCCGCCTGGCGGACGATGCACGCTACTATGCGATCACTTCGCTCGCGGGACGCACCGCGTCTCCCAATGAGATTGCCGGTGAAGTGCGCAGCGGCGGTTTTGGCGGCGTGGCGGGGTTGAGAGATTTTATCGCCAAAAATCATATTGCCCTCATTGTCGACGCCACCCACCCCTATGCGGTGCAAATCTCCGTCAATGCGATGCGGACGAACGTGCCCTGTTTGCGATTGGAGCGCCCGCCATGGCAGCCTGAGCCGGGAGATAATTGGTCGTTCGTTGCAAATATCGATGCTGCCGCACAGGCACTCCCAAAGGGCGCACGGGCGCTGGTGACCGTCGGGCGGCAGGAGATCGCCCCGTTCCTTGCGCGCGCGGACATTTTTGTGGTGGCGCGCATGATCGAGCCGTCCGCCGGTGAGACGCCGGACCATGCGGAAATAGTGCTGGCCCGCCCGCCTTTTTCTTGCTCGCATGAACGCGCACTGATGGAGGACAAGCGCATCGATGTGCTGGTGACGAAAAATTCCGGCGGCGAGGCCAATTCCGCAAAACTTCAGGCGGCGCGCGCGTTAGGGCTGCCGGTCATCATGATCGCCCGACCGGGTAAGGTGGCGGCGGCCTGCGTGTCCTCGGTAGAGCAGATGCTTAGCTCTATCGAGGCGGAGTTGGGCTAGCGCAGGGCTTGGCCTCTAACTTCCTGAACCACAGTTTGAAAGGGGGGATTCGGTAGTGTCTCAGCTTGTCAATATTGTGCTATCGCTTCGGACGATAGTCGCGGGGGTCCAGACAGGCGTCATAGAATGTCTGGTCCATCCCGAACCAATCCGTCCTATCAATACCTCGATTTGACGTTGCATGTGGTCCAACCGGAAATGCGCAGCAGATGCCTATCCAACGGTCCTGTTCTATTGAAATCTCTCGAACTTCCTGAACAACCTCAGCCAGGTCCTGATCTTGGCTATATATGACAGCAACATTGAATTGCCTCTTTCGAGCCAACGAGACGATGTCAAGAGCTATGCGAACGTCTATGCCCTTCTCTTGAGGTGTCGTATGGATTTGAGAGGTTCCGTCTACGATGAATTTTTCTTTCCGGTATCGAATGGGCCTCGTTGTAACAACGATGCCCGCTCGTTTCATCGCAAGGACGCGGTTAGACCAATACGCGCTCCACATCTGACTTTCAGAACGATCTGGTACACCAGTGTAAAATCTCACTAAGTTGGGCGTCCAACCGTTGGCTTCGCAGACTGCGTTGTGTAGCTTGATCGGGTCATAATTTGGATGGTAGTGGCCAAACGCTGCCATAGCGTGCTGATACAGATTCTGGCCATCAAAGAAGGCCATGGCGTATTTGGTTTGCGGCACTGAAGCCGTCATACCTGTACCCAAAAAACAAAACCCCGCCGGGGACTGTTGCCAGCCAAGTCCGACGGGGGGCTAATGAGCCATACTAAATGCATATCACTTACCAAAACGTCAATACCTCATTGTTCGGCGTTCGGTAGTGTCTCAGTTTAAAATCTGGCGAGGTTAACATGGTAGAGTCGCACATTGAGCGAATGCAGCGTTTGATAGCGGAGCAATACTCCAGCCACCCGACGGGTTGCGGCCACAGCTTCGATGAAATCCTCTGCTGGGAGATTCACTCAAACGGCATGACGTTTAAGTGGTTAGCCCAAAAATGGGGCATCAACCTCCCCACGTTGGGCGAGCTAATTTTCGATCACTGTAAGCGACTACAAGAGGACCCTCTTGTAAATCACGACTGGCGAGGAGATTAAACTGATTGACGATG
>JADFHH010000195.1 GCA_022567275.1 Pseudomonadota bacterium
GTTTAAGCCCGGGCCTCCAGCCGACAGGCATGGCGGTATGAAACGAAGAGCAAGGAGAACCCGGCCAGCTGGCGCAACTGTAGCTTAAATTGCCGCCAAAACTGTCCAATGAATGGGGAGTAGCTCACATCGCCCGCGGTTGCCGCTTCCTTGTTTTCTGCCATAGCCTGTCTCCAGACGGTTGCGAGAGTACACTTACTGCATGGAGACACGATTCTCGCGCCAGCGGTATTGGGGAAAGCAACAGACTGTGGGATGTACGAGGCACACTCCACTCGAGCCTAAGAGCCGAGAATCCCGCGCCGCATGGCGATGACGACAGCCGAGACCCTGTTGCTGGCGCCTAACTTGTCCACCACATTGCTGATATGAAACTCGATCGTTCGCCGCGATATGGAAAGAATATTGGCGATATCCGCGTATGATTTGCCTTGTTTGACCCAATCGAGGATTTCCGCCTCTCTGGGGGTGAGTTGCACGCCATCTTTTTCGCCATCCGCGGCCGCTTCTTCCATCACCGCCAGATTGATAAATTCCCCCAGGCGGCCGCTATATTCTTTAGATTCTTCAGACTGTTCGTCAGAAGCCTGACCTGCACTCGCGCAGATGCCGACGCCGCGATAGCCATTGAACGTATTCGTTTCATCTATCACCGGTTTACCGGAAATCAGGAATTGACCCGTTTTGCCCTTTACGGCCTGCGTCGAGATATTCACGTCGTGAAATGGCTGTTGCAATTCGAGTTTCTCGTGCAATTTCTTCATCCCGGACTTGATGCCGATTTCATCCCATCTTTGATTCAGAATTTTGTTGCGATCCATACCGGTCTTTGTGAAAAAATGATCCGACATATAAGTGATAATATGATCATCGTCACTTTCCCAAATCCAGTCTTGCGACAGCTCCGCGATATCCACGAACCGCCGCCAACTGGCGTTAAGCGCCTGCTGAGTTTGCTTGCGCGCGTTTATCGCCGCAGTGAGCTTGCGGTCCAAAATCTCCTGTTCCGTCCTTTCGCAACCCGTGCCGCGATAGCCCTTGAACTCACCTTTGTCATCGAAAACGGGCGCACCACTGGCTGACCAATATCGAATATGACCGTTGTCAGGAGCCATGGCGTACCTGAAATCGCGGAATGGCCGTCTCGCCGCGAGGTCCTCAAGATGGCTTTCCCAATCGGCTTTTCCTTCCTTGCCAATTTCATGGCGTGTTTTGCCCAATAACTGCTCGGCGGATACTCCTGCTATCCGTTCAAAACTCTCCGACATATATGTGAAGCGCAGCTGTTCATCGCATTCCCAAATCCAGTCGGATGTACCCTCTACTATCTGCTTGTAGCGTTGTTGGCTGGTCTCAAGTTTCTGTTTCGTTATCTTGAGTTGTATCATGGTCGCCTTGAAGTTCGCATAGGCTTTGGCGACGGCGCCGATCTCATCGTTACTATAGACTTTGACCTCGACCGACATATCGTCAGCGCCGAGCGCTTCAAGGCCGGTGACAATCTCGCTTAGCGGACGCGAAATACTCCGCCTCACTATGTAAACAGCGGCAACCATTCCGAAAATCAGGGCAATACCGGTTATCGCCAGCAGCAACTTAAGCGCGAACTGTTCGTGCTCATCGATCCGGTTCACATCATCCTCGATGAAGCTTTCCACCTCGCGAAGCATTTTCTCCAGCTGGTGATCGAGGTCTTCTTGCTCGACTTCGATCATGGGAAGCAGGGCGAGAGCCTGTTCCAGCTTGCCCGCGGCGATCAGCTTGAAGGCCATCCTGGCCAGCCGGTCGTAGTCCTTGTGCTCGGCGTCAAGGAAATCAAGCATTGTCAACATGGCCAGGAATTCTTGCCGCTCGTCCTCCGGCATGTTGGCATCCAGGGCGCTCTGGACGATCGCTTTCACTTGGCCAAACTCTGTTTCGATCTTGCCGGTGAGATCCTTGAATGTCCGGACCGCTATATCGAACTCTTCCCTGGCCCCGGCATGGTCGATCATTATCTCGCCGGCGCGGAAGGCGCGCTCGAAATTGATCGCCTGTTCGAGCTGGTGAATCGTGATCTCGGTCAGGTCTCTCATCAAAGGAATTTCACGTTGCGCGATCTCTTCGATCTCCATGCCGATCTTGTTCATCTGCCAGATGCTGATCGCCGAAACTGTGCCGAGCAGCGCCAGGAGGAAGCCCACCAGGGCTAAAATCTTGGTGCCGATTTTAAGCGAAACGCCGGAACGGGAGGGGGGGATGCGGACAGTATCCTGTTTCATCAGTTCATCTCAAACGCAATACGGCCACAGGAAAATGGCAATACACTGCCTAGTCTATCATGCAGCGCAAGATTAATCTCGATGATATGTCCGATGCGGTTTCAGGGCGTCCTGGCGGGTTCATAACTTTAGCACTTCTACTCCTGCCTTGTGCCAGGTCAAAACATTGGTTATAGCAACGCGCAATGACGTAAGCGCCCGGCCAGCATGCCCGGCTCAACGGTTTCCAATGCGCCGGGGTCCAGCCACATGAAAAAAGATATTCATCCCGATTATCACAAGGTGATGGTCACCATGACCGATGGCACCGAATACGAGACGCGCTCGACCTACGGGGCCGAGGGCGACACGCTCAACCTCGATATCGACCCGCGCACCCATCCGGCCTGGAACAAGGATAGCCAGCATCTCATCGACCGTGGCGGGCGGCTGTCGCGCTTCAAGAAGAAGTACGAAGGCTTCATCAAATAGATTTTTCGGAAATTTTCGCGCGCGGGTCCGCTTGAGCTTTTCAAGCGGAGTCGTCGGGCGGGCTTCGTTCGCTTGGCGTTTTGCCGGTGGCGGGGCCGAACGCCTGCTGCAGGCGTGACATCTGATCGGCGATGGCGCGATTGGCCTCGACCGGCGCACCTGAAGCTTCCGCCCTGAGCAGCTTGTCGATCGCCGTCACATGGCGGTGCAGCTTCAGGCTTGCCTCGTTAAGCTCCTTCAGCCGCGCCGGCAATGCGTCATAGGCCGGGTCCTTCATGCCACTGGGTGGGGGCTGAAAGCGGACCTTGTTCTGCTCTTCAAAAGCTTCCTTGGGGGTCATTTCCCCGTCATTGACCGCGCGGCGTATCAACAGCCAGGAGGCCAGTTGCATGAGCCGGGTGGTCAGCCGCATGCTCTCGGTCGCATAGGCAAGCGCCGCGGCCGAGTCCAGGTTTCTGGCATCGGCGCGCCCGTCGCCATCGAGATAGGTCGCCGTCGCCTCGACAAGCGCCATACCTTCCTGAAACACCTGCGAGAATTTCTCCGACTCGGTGTATTTGCTGCCAAATGGAATGGGGGCATCGCCCGCACCTGCGGACGGCCCGGTTTTTGACTCACTCGACATGGATCAACACGCTCCTGGCCACGATAAACACCCATGATAGTGCATTGGGTTGTTGTTATAGACGCGTAACCTCGCACATAGGTTAACAGCTATCGCTTAATTTTTTGCTGACGGGATAAAAAAAGAGCCGCGACAAAGGCGGCTCTTGAAGTTAACAGGGAGGCGTCAAACAGAGTGGACAGGAGCCACTCATATATCCAGATGACTGGATATGGTGAATATTAACCTTGAGCCTCCTAACAAATGGTTAAGGGTAACCGGAGTTTTTCACGCGCCCGGACCTTAAGACCTGAACACGGAATCCGCGCTATCGCGTGAGGATTCCTTGGCGCGCATCTCATCCTTGAGGCGGGCAATCTCATCGCCGAGCGTCGCCACAAGCTGCTTCAGCTCGGCGATGGAATGGCTGGACAAATCGCAACCGATCTCGAAGCCTTTCTTCTTGCGCGGTTCAAGCTCTTCAATGTCCAAGACGGTTCTCCTTGCCATCAACCAGATGCGGCCTCGCCAACTATGCTACCACTGTGTTCGCCATAGGCAGAGCCTGTAATGAAATGCTCGCTTGAGAGACGGGCTGAATAGAGCTATCTCAACTTCTCGAAACATTCGTTTCCCTTTTCACAAACAGCAAAAGGTTGCCATGCCCGCAATTCCCGAAACCATGACCGCCATCGCCATTACCGAGCCGGGCGGCCCGGAGGTTCTGCAACCGCGAGAGCTGCCCGTTCCTGCTCCAGGGCCGGGGCAGCTTCTGGTCAAGGTGCGCGCCGCCGGTGTCAACCGCCCGGATATTCTGCAACGCACCGGCGTTTACCCGCCGCCCAAGGGCGCGTCCGATCTGCTCGGCCTCGAAGTGGCCGGCGCCGTCGTGGCGGTTGGCGAGGATGTCACGCGGTTCAAGGAAGGCGACTTCGTCTGCGCCCTGGTCAATGGCGGCGGCTATGCCGAATTCGCCGTGGCGCCGGAGGCCACATGAAGGAAACCGGGACCGGGCCAGGCCATGGCACGGACTCTTTAGGTTTGGAAGGATATTAGGATTCAAGATGATTACAGCCCTGCGTAAGCATGCCCAGTCCTGGGTGATCAAGGTTTTGCTGCCGAGCTTTACAGCTTTAAGCCGGCCCTCATTGATCAACTGGTAGATCTTCGTCCGGCCGCATCCAATTGCCTGGCATGCGCCGGAAATTGAATGAGAAATAGTTGCTGGTTCCATCACATTCTCCTGTCATTACGTACACGACCGTGGCCGTGCAATATTGTTCAGGAGATAGGCCCATAATGCTGGAAAACCTATGAGGATTAGACACTTAGAAAAAACAGTGCGAACTGAAATTCCTAATTTTGGTTCACTTTAGGGACATTTGGTTTCCTCGCAGGGATTTTATTCAGCTTTAAAAGGTGATCGACGTATTCTTCCACCGTATTATAGGTTTTGCCGTCAAAGGGACTGGTATATGGGCCTTTCCAGTTATCTTTAACAAAGTGATACAGTGAATTGATCTGTTCGTTTCGCGACAATGGACGCCCTGTGC
>JADFHH010000196.1 GCA_022567275.1 Pseudomonadota bacterium
ATGGCGCGGCGGTCAAAAAGGCGGCATAGCCTGTTTTTGAAATCATGGATGAAATGGAGTGCCAAGCCTATTCAGCCGCCTGGAGCGATTCCGTCTTTGACGGAATCGCTCTGGTTTTTCTCGCTCGCGGCTATTCCTCACTTCGTTCGGGCCTGCGCGGGCGCGGCGCATAAGCGCCGGGCCGCGGGTGCGGCCTTGACCGTTTCCGTGAAAAACGGAAACGGTCTAGCGGATGGCGGGCGCCGCATCTCGCACATCGGGATCGACGTGGGATTCGAATTTCTCGAAATTGCCGATGAACATGTCCACCAGCTTCCTGGCCTGTGCGTCATAGGCACCCCTGTCGTCCCAGGTCTCGCGCGGGTTCAGGATGGCGGCGTCCACGCCGTCCAGCTCAAGCGGCACCTGGAAGCCGAAATTCGGGTCGCGGCGCATTGCCACATCTTTGAGCCTGCCCTCGAGCGCCGCATTCAGCAGCGCGCGCGTCGCCTTGATCGGCATGCGGCGCCCGACGCCATATTTACCCCCGGTCCAGCCGGTATTGACCAGCCAGCAATCGGCATCGTGCCGGGCGATCAGCGCGCGCAGAAGATTGCCATAGACGCTGGGGTGACGCGGCATGAAGGGGGCGCCGAAGCAGGTAGAGAAGGTCGCCTCTACCCCCTCTACACCCACCTCGGTGCCGGCCACCTTGGCGGTATAACCGGACAGAAAATGATACATCGCCTGAGCGGGCGTGAGCCTGGCGATGGGGGGAAGCACACCGAACGCATCGGCCGTCAGCATGATGATATTTTCCGGATGGCCCGAGGTGCCGGTCGCACTGGCGTTGGGAATGAACGCCAGCGGGTAGGCGGAACGCGTATTCTGCGTCAACGAATCGTCATCGAAATCGGGTGAGCCATCGTCATTGATCACGACATTTTCCAGCACCGCGCCGGCGCGGATGGAAGCCTCAAAGATATCCGGCTCGGCTTCGTGCGAGAGGTTGATCGTCTTGGCGTAGCAGCCGCCCTCGAAATTGAAGATGCCGTTCGCCGACCAGCCATGCTCGTCATCGCCCAGCAGGGTACGTTTGGGATCGGATGACAAGGTGGTCTTGCCGGTGCCCGACAGGCCAAAGAAAACGGCTGAACCGCCGCCGCCCCTGGCTTCATTGGCCGAACAATGCATCGGCATGACGGCTTTGTCCGGCATCTGGTAGTTGAGGTAGCCGAACACGGACTTCTTGATTTCACCGGCGTAGGAGGTGCCGCCGATCAGCACCAGTTTGCGCGTGAAATCACAGGCAATCACGGTTTGTGAGTTGGTGCCGTGCCGCTCGGGGTCGGCGCGGAAACTCGGTAGATTCACGACCGTGAATTCCGGTGAAAAACCTTTCAGTTCCGATGCCTTGGGGCAGCGCAGCAAATAGCGGATGAAAAGCGCATGCCAGGCATATTCGGCAATGACCCGTGTCGCCAGGCGATGGCTTTCATCGGCGCCTGCGAACAGTTCCTGGACGAATAATTCGCGCCCCTGCGCATGGGCGAGAAAATCTTCCCGCAGCGCCTCGAAATGCTCGGATTGCATCGCCTGATTATTGTCCCACCAGACCGTATCCTGCGTGACCGCGTCGCGGACAATGAACTTGTCGCGCGCCGCACGGCCCGTATGCGCGCCGGTTTCAACGCTGAGCGCCCCGGTGCTGGTGAGTTTGCCTTCGGCCCGCTCGATCGCTTGCGCAATCAGCTGTTCGGCTGAATTGTTGTGGAAGATCGTTCCTGCGTTCTCTAAGGGAAACCAATCTTGACCGGCTGTGTCCGCTCCGGTAGCCGTCATTGTGTCCACTCCCTTAAACACATATGAACGCCCGCGCGATATTGCACCGTATAAGGCCCGATCAAGTCGGTCATTGGCCACTATCTGCGCGAATGAATCAACAGCTTTTGTGCCAACCAATGTCAGAAAATGGGCGCAATAGTTAACTCCTGGCGGTTTTCGCCAGTTCCGTGAGTATTTCGCGCACGGCTTGCGGCGTCGTGACGCGGTGTGGAAAATCCAGGCGCAAGCCCTTTTCTCCAAGCACCAGATCGCATCCCTCGGGGTCACATGCGGCAAAACGCCACTCGCCGGCCGCCGCGCCCAGCAGCGTTGTCGCATAGAGCGCTACCGTCTCGGCATGGCCGGCGTTCATATGCTCCACGATATCGGCTTCCGCCTCGATCAGCCGCGCGGCGTCCGACACATTAAGCGTCAGATCGTCCGGCCCCAAATCGGTGATTCGGCCAAACCCGCCTACGAAATGCGCGCCCTCGATTTTGAGCGCGTGAAAGGCGAAATCGCCAAACCCGGCATAAGTGGCGGCGGACGGGTGACGGCTCAGAAATCTGGCGCGCGCCGATGGGCTGTCCAGCTTTTCCACCCGTCCCGAAACACTGACGCGCGCGCCTTCCAGTGGATCGTCAAACCCGCCGGTTTCGTCGAACAGCAGCGACGCGTGCGGATTTCGAGCAAGGTTTTTCGTGTGTTCGGCAAGCGTGGAGATGAGCATTAATGGCGCGCCATCGGGCAAGGTGGCGATGGTCACCAGAGACGCATAAGGGTTGCCCGTTTCATGGTGGAAGGTCGCCAGCGAGGCCTTGAGAGCTCGGCGGACGATCGCGCGCGACCACAAATCAGGGGCTATTATCGATTGCGCATTTGCCATAGTGTTGCATGGCAGTAACATTCATGGGTAAGTGGCGCTATAGTGATGACACATTTTACCCCAGTTGCGGCCATAGAACGCCAGTTGGCGGGGCAAAGCATACCGCAAGGATCACATGGATGGCGACAATTGCATTGGTCGATGACGACCGCAATATTCTGACCTCCCTGCGCATGGCGCTGGAGGCGGAAGGGTACAAGACCCAGACTTACATTGACGGGTCTACCGCGCTGGATGGCCTGAAAAGAAATCCGCCCGATCTGGCGATTCTCGACATCAAGATGCCACGTATGGACGGCATGGAATTGCTGCGCAAATTGCGCCAGAAGAGCGAGATTCCGGTGATATTCCTCACCTCAAAGGATGAGGAAATCGACGAGCTTTTTGGCCTCAAGATGGGCGCGGACGATTATATCCGCAAACCCTTCTCGCAGCGCCTTCTCCTGGAGCGGGTCAAGGTCGTGCTGCGCCGCGTGCAGCCGCGCGAAGCGTTTTCCACGGCAAGTGATTCATCCAAGCTTATCGAGCGCGGTAAACTGAAGCTGGATGCGGAACGCCATACCTGTGAGTGGGACTCCAAACAGGTCACGCTGACGGTTACGGAATTTCTCATCCTGCAGTCGCTGGCCCACAGACCCGGCGTCGTGAAGAGCCGTGACGCTTTGATGGATGCAGCTTATGACGATCAGGTTTATGTCGATGACCGCACGATCGACAGCCACATCAAACGGCTGCGCAAAAAATTCAAGCAAGTCGATGACAGCTTCAATGTGATTGAGACGCTCTATGGTGTAGGCTATCGTTTCAGAGAATCCCGATGAGCGCGCCTGGCGATGGCCGTTGAGACCAACCTGCCGATAACATTTTCCGGAACCAAGCGCGTTCTGCGCGTTCCCTTCGGCTTGCTTCGCCGGATCGCGCGCAAGATCGAGGCTGGTTTTCCGTTCGCGAGCCTGACCCAGCGCATCGTCATTCTCAATCTGTTCGGTTTCGTCATCCTCGTGGGCGGCGTCCTGTACCTCAATCAGTTTCGCGCCGGTCTGATCGACGCCAAGGTACAGAGCCTGCTGACGCAAGGCGAGATCATCGCCAGCGCCATCGGCGCCTCGGCGGCGATAGACACCAGCCGCGTCGCACTGGATTTCCAGCTGGCGCCCGGGGCGCAAAGCGCCGGGCTGGCGGGCATCGCCCAGTCCGATCAAGGTCTGGGATCTCTTGAATTCGCAATCAATCCGGAACGCGCCGCGCCGGAATTGCGCGACCTTATCAGGCCGACCAAGACGCGCGCGCGCATCTACGATCGCAGCGGCGCGCTGATCCTCGATTCCGAGACGCTGTATTCGCGCGGTCAGATTTTGCGCTACGATCTGCCGCCGCCCGGCGCCCAGCAGATGAGCGTTGCCCGCAAATACTGGCGCCGTATTACCCAGTGGATGTGGTCGCAGGACTTACCGCGCTATAGTGAGAATGCGGGCGTCAATGGCAAGGAAATCTCGGAAGTCGCGTCGGCGTTGACCGGCGTTTCGGTGCCAATTGTGCGGATTAACGCGCGTAGCGAATTGATCGTCTCGGTCGCCGTGCCCATCCAGCCGGTGCGCGCTGTTCTCGGCGTCCTGCTTCTGTCCACGCGCGGTGGCGATATCGATGGCATCGTCGCCCATGAGCGCTGGCAGATCATGCGTATGGGGCTCTATGCGGCGGCGGTATCCATGCTGCTGTCGGTGTTGATGGCGCGCACCATCGCCGGGCCGATACGCGAGCTGTCCAACGCGGCCGAGCGCGTGCGCCGGCGCATCAAGGCGCGCGCGGAAATACCGGACTACTCCCACCGGTCGGATGAAATCGGCGGTTTGTCGACCTCCTTGCGTGATATGACGGCGGCGCTCTACCGGCGCATCGACGACATCGAAAGTTTTGCCGCCGATGTGTCCCATGAATTAAGAAACCCGTTGACCTCGTTGCGGTCGGCTGCGGAAACCTTGCCGCGGGTCAGGTCAAAGGAGTCGCGTCAGCGGCTCATGGATATCATCTCCGAAGACGTGCGGCGGCTTGACCGCCTCATCAGCGATATTTCAGATGCCTCCCGGCTCGACGCGGAACTCACCCGTGAGGACGCAGCACCTGTAGACATCGAGGATATGCTGAATACGATCATTCCCGTCTTCACCCAATCCAT
>JADFHH010000197.1 GCA_022567275.1 Pseudomonadota bacterium
CAAGGGCATGACGTGCGAATATTTGCTCAATCGGACCTATGCGGTGCAGCCCGGCGACGCCATCCTGTTCCATGCCGCCGCCGGCGGCGTCGGGCTGATCGCCTGCCAGTGGGCCAAGCAGATCGGCGCCACCGTCATCGGCACGGTGAGCACGGCGGAAAAGGCGGCCCTTGCGGCGGCCCACGGCTGCGACCATCCCATCGTCCTGACGGAAGGAGGCTTTACCGAGCAGGTCCGCGAACTGACCGGCGGCAAAGGTGTCCAGGTGGTCTATGATTCCGTCGGCAAGGATACGTTCCCGGCCTCTCTCGATTGCCTGAAAGATTTCGGCCTGTGGGCCACGTTCGGCCAGTCCTCCGGCCCCTTGCCGGAGCTCAATCTAGGAATTCTGGCGCAAAAGGGGGCGCTCTATGTGACCAGACCGGGGCTGTTCACACATATCGCGAAACGGGCCGATCTGGAGGAACTTTCAGGCGCACTGTTCGACGTGGTGCGCAACGGGGCGGTCAAGATTGAAATCAACCAGACCTATCAGCTCGCTGACGCGGTCCAGGCGCACAAGGACCTCGAGGCGCGCAAAACCACCGGATCGACCGTGCTGCTGACATAACCAGACTCACGACCCTAGCCCAACCACCTGGGTACTGTACTGATGCGGTGGCTGGGCCTGGGGCTGGGGTAGCGGGGTGTTCAGTCTTGAATATTACCGGAACTAGAGGCCACCGCGTTTCTGCATCGCACTTTCCTCAATGACCAGATCCAGAAGATAGGCCAGAAATGAACATTTGGCCGATTCCGCGATGCCCTTCAATTCAATCGCCATGCCATAAATATACTCAGCGGAGTCGTGCGCCGCCGCCGGCACGGCCTGCTTGCTTTCATCGGCATTGACCTCGCGATCCCTTACGGTTGTTTGTAAGGCTTCCCGCTTCACTGGTTCGGATTGCGTCTCAACATATTCAGCATCAGGCAATTTTTCGCTCTCTTGCGTACGCCCCATATGATCTCCCCCGATAAAATGCCGAGCTATTGCTTCGCCTGCCGAATCTGAAGCAGAATCATTCTATACACTTTATTGGTGTATATTACAAATAGATTCAACCTAATAGGGAATCCAACATAATAGCGATCAATTGACAGCGATGCCGCGACTCACCATGTTCATGCGCCCTGCCCTGTGAGATTCGTGGCGCGCCGCGAACAGTCGAATGGCGGGTCCATCCACTGCACGAGATAGCATCTCAGAAAGCCAAAACATGAATGTTGTAGTTGTCGAATCGCCGGCGAAGGCCAAATCCATCAGCAAATATCTCGGGTCTGGCTACACGGTGCTGGCCTCCTACGGCCATGTGCGCGATCTGCCCTCAAAGGACGGTTCGGTCGATCCTGAGTCCGACTTCGAGATGAAATGGGAAGTCGATGGCAAATCCGCGAAACGTCTCAATGAAATTGCCAGGGCGGTAAAAGGCGCGGACAAGCTTATCCTCGCCACGGACCCGGACCGGGAAGGCGAAGCCATCTCCTGGCATGTGCTTCAGGTGCTCGATGAGAAAAAGGTGCTCAAAGGCGTCGATGTGGAGCGGGTGGTGTTCAACGCGGTGACCAAGCAGGCGGTCTCCGAAGCGATGTTGCATCCACGCGATATCGACGCCCCGCTGGTGAACGCCTATCTGGCGCGGCGCGCTCTCGATTATCTTGTGGGCTTCACGCTTTCGCCCGTGCTGTGGCGCAAACTCCCCGGCTCGCGTTCCGCCGGCCGGGTTCAATCCGTCGCCCTCAGGATCGTTTGCGATCGCGAGGCCGAAATTGAACTTTTCAAGAGCCGGGAATACTGGTCAATCAATCTGGATATGGAGACACCCGGCGGTGCCCCGTTCCCGGCGCGCCTGGTCACGGTCGCTGGCGAAAAACTCGACCGCTATGACATTCCCGATGAAGCCGCCGCCAGCAAATACAAAGCCGGACTGGAAGGCGGCGTCACTACAATCTCTTCGGTGGAAAGCAAGGCGCAGCAGCGCCATCCCGCGGCCCCCTTCACCACATCGACATTGCAGCAGGAAGCCTCGCGCAAACTGGGTTTTTCCGCGCGCCATACCATGCAGGTCGCACAACGGCTCTATGAAGGCGTGGATGTCGACGGCACGACGCAAGGGCTGATTACCTATATGCGAACCGATGGCGTGCAGATCGTGCCCGAAGCCATCACCGCATGCCGCGCTATGGTCAGCCAGACTTTTGGCGCGGCCTATCTCCCCAAAAGTGCGCGACAATACAAGGCCAAGGCGAAGAATGCCCAGGAAGCCCATGAGGCCATCCGCCCGGTCACTTTTTCAAAACGCCCCGACAGCATCGCCAGTTTTCTCGATGACGATCAGGCCAAACTTTACAAACTCATCTGGCGGCGCGCCGTCGCCAGCCAGATGTCGAGCGCCGAGATGGAACGCACCGTCGCGGAGATTGAGGTGCGCGGCAGCGACGGCGTAAGCTATGGTCTGCGGGCCAATGGATCGGTGTTGAAATTCGACGGTTTTCTCAAACTCTATGAAGAGGGCCGGGACGACAACGGTGAGCGCGATGGCGACAGACGGCTGCCGGCGCTGGCGAAGGGCGATGTGCCGCGCACCAAAACGGTTGAAGCCAGGCAGCATTTCACCGAGCCGCCGCCGCGCTTTACCGAAGCCACGCTCATCAAACGGATGGAAGAGCTCGGCATTGGCCGGCCATCCACCTACGCCTCTACGCTCAATGTGCTGCGCGACCGCGAATATGTGCGGATCGAAAAGAAGCGTCTCATCCCCGAAGACAAGGGGCGGCTGGTCATTGCCTTCCTTGAGGGTTTCTTCAAGCGTTATGTGGAATTCGATTTCACCGCCAGCCTGGAAGACAGGCTCGATCTGATTTCCGCCGGGAAACTGGAATGGAAAGACGTGCTGCGTGATTTCTGGCGCGATTTCATCGCCGCCGTCGATGACATCAAGGAGTTGCGAATCTCCGAAGTTCTCGATGCGCTGAATGAAGTGCTGGGGCCGCATATCTTCCCGCAAGGGGACGACCCGGAAGCGGACCCGCGCAAATGCCCGTCATGCGAGGATGGCAAGCTCAGCCTCAAGACCGGGCGTTTTGGCGCATTTGTCGGCTGTTCCGGCTATCCCGACTGCCGTTATACGCGCCAAATGACGGAAACCGCCGACGCGGGCGGAGAAGCCGCTCAATCGGACGTTAAACTATTGGGACAGGACCCGGAAACCGGACGCGATGTGACCTTGCGCGCGGGCCGCTTTGGCCCCTATGTCCAACGCGGCGAGCCCGAGGGCGGCGAGAAACCCAAACGGGCATCGGTGCCAAAAACCTTCGATCTCGAAACGCTCGATCTTGAGCGCGCGCTGGCTCTTCTCGCCCTGCCCCGGGAGGTCGGCATGCATCCCGAAACCGGCAAGCCAATTCGCGCCGGTATTGGCCGCTATGGACCCTTCGTCCAGCATGACGGGGTCTATGCCAATCTCGACAGCCCCGAGGAAGTTTTCGACGTCGGTATCAACCGCGCGGTGACCGTTCTTGCCGAGAAGAAAAGCAAAGGCGGCCCGCGCCAGGCAAGCGTTCTGAAGGATCTTGGCGAGCATCCCGAACTCGGTGGCTCTCTACAAGTACTTGACGGGCGCTATGGCCCGTATGTGAAGCACGCCAAAATCAACGCCACGCTGCCCAAATCCATGTCCGCTGAAGACGTCACCATTGAACAGGCGGTTGAGCTGATTGCCGTGAAAGCCGCCAAAGGAAAAACTGGCACCAGGAAACGCAGGAGTTCCGCGCCCGCCGCCAAGCAGGCCGCGCCATAGCGCCCGGTGATCCCGCGTGCCCCGTAAAAAAACCTCTGGCGGCAAATCCCGGTCCAAACGCGCAAAACGCTCCGCGCCCGGTGTGCCGGGCAAAGACGACATTCTCAAATTCATTCAGGACTCGCCCGCCCATGTCGGTAAACGGGAAATCGCCCGCGCCTTTCAGGTGAAGGGGGCAAGCAGAATTGAATTGAAAGCTCTGCTCGGTGAAATGGCGGATGAAGGGCTTATCAAAGGACGGCGCAAGCACATCGCGGCGGCGCATGAACTCCCCTCCGTCACCATCATAGACATTACAGAATGCGACGCTGACGGAGAATTGATCGCCATTCCATCGCAATGGGACGATGAGCACAACGCCCCGCCTCGCATCTTGTTGCTGTCGCGCAGAAACGATTCTGGACCGCCGCCCGGCGTTGGCAACCGCATTCTTGCCCGCCTCACCAGACTTGCGGACGCAGACCCTTCAGGCGCGACATACGAAGCGCGCTTGATAAAGCTCCTGCCGCGCGAGCGCGCGCGGCTGCTTGGCATCTTCCGCGCAATCTCCGGCGGAGGCGGGGTGATTGACCCGGTCGATCGCAAACATTTGCGCGAATGGAGCGTACGCGAAGGCGATAATTTCGGCGCGATGGATGGCGATCTGGTGCGTTTCGAACTCAAAAAGGGCCGCCGCTTCGGTCCCCTGCGCGCGCGCGTCGTTGAAGGCCGCAAGCTGGCGGGCGTTCAGGGGGTTGGCGGGTTCGTCGGCCGAGGCGAGGTGGCTCATCACATACTTCACCTCTATCCCGGCCAGGCGCCGGGGATTGTCCGCCAGCGTCGCCACGTCTCCGTCAATGTCCGCAGTCGTATTGGCGTCTGCACCGTCGATCGCTCCCGTCGCCGCCGTGATGGTCACGTCGCCCAGCTCACCCGCGCTCACTCCCGCATCGGCTACCGTGATGTCGCCCGCGCTCGCCGTCACCGTAATGTCGTTGGCGTCGTCATTGGTCCC
>JADFHH010000198.1 GCA_022567275.1 Pseudomonadota bacterium
GGGCGGTTCAGTTAAAAGCGGAACGAGTCTGGCAGTGGGATGCCGGCTATTGCGCGGACGGGGCCGCCGCGCGCCTGGCTTCTTCCTTGTATTTCTGTGCCAGTTTCTGCTGTATCTCAGCGGCCAATTTTTGTTTTTTACTTTCCGCCAGAGCCAGCTCCAGCCTGGCGTTGGCATCCTTGAGTTCACCTTCCAGTCTGCCGCGGCGCGTCTTTTCCGCGGAAAGTTTTTCTCTCAGAGAGACGGCTTGCCGTTCGCTGTCTTGCTTGTATCGCAGTGCCAGTTTCTGTTGATTCTCTCCAGCCATTTGTTGTTTTTTACTTTCCGCCAGGACCAATTCCAGCCTGCTGCCGGCATCCTTGAGTTCACCTTCCAGTCTGCCGAGGCGCGTCTTTTCCGCGGAAAGTTTCTCTCTCAGAGAAGCGGCTTGCTTTTCGCCTTCCTGCTTGAATCGCAGCGCCATTTTTTGCTGTTTCTCTCCAGCCATTTGTTGTTTTTTACTTTCCGCCAGAGCCAGTTTCACCTTGGTGTTGGCCGCCTTGAGTTTGCCCTTGGCTTTGCTGTTGGCATCCTTGAATTCACCCTTCAGTTTGCGGAGACCTTTCCTGGCCGCCATCAGATTTTTTTCAAGGCTGGAAACTTCTTTGACCAGTTTCGTCTGTGTGTCCTGCGCCCCGGTAGCGGCCTCGCGCATGCCGGCAAGCTCATTGTGAGCCTGCTCCAGACCCTGCTGTGCCTGCACCATCTGGTAAGAGGTATAAATCAGAGCTATCAGCAGAATCGCGCCAAGGCCCCAAATCCATGCGGGAAGGGCCGGGTTTACCGCCTGAGGGTTTTCGCTTTTATTTGCGCTTGCGCCCGAATTACTCAATTTGTACCTCCGGCGAGTCGATCCGACGTTTCCCATATATTCTTCAAATCCATGGCGATCATACCAAAGTTGCCCCGCCGCTGGAAGGGTATGCCCGCCGCAGCCGTCTGACAGCCCGTCTGCCGGTATATTTGAGCCGATGCAACACGATGCCTGCGCTTATGGCTTGCTTGCATAGAGCCTCTGTTAAGGATGCTCGTTACGCCGATTTTCATGTGTTTGTACTACTCTTCCGGCAATCATTCGGCGGCCATGGACATGGGCGGCTGAATTGGGGGGTGGTAATACAATGTCATTCGTCTATCTCAGACGGCGTGATTGGGCGGCATTCGCGGTGATCCTGGCGGTCGCCATTGCGATGTATAGCGTCGGCTCGCTGACCCTCAAATCGGTGAAGGAAACCCAGCTCAGGGATGACGCGCAAATCTCGGCCATGCGCTGGGCTAAAACATTCGACCACCACAGCCAGAATGTCAGGGCTTTGTTTAAGGACCGGCAAACGCTGGACCTCGCTCAATCGATTGTCTCCGACTCGCAGCAGGTCGGCAGAATAATTTCTTACGAACTTTACGATGCAAAAGACCAGCGGTTCTATTCCGCTGGCGCCGCCGATTGGCAGCCCAACGAAAACCGCGCCACGCTGCTTGACTCTCCGCTCACCCGTGAACACATCGCCGCACGCATCCCCACCACCCGCCTGCACACTCAGGATACGGCCAACGGCCCGCGCCGCTACGCGTCGGTGGTGATCCCGTTCTATTTTGCGAATGATTATCTGGGTTCGGTGATGGCATATATCGATCAGACCGAACTCAACGCTTCGTTTACCCGGTCTTTCGGTGTTATCGCCACGGTAACGATCGTCATTTTTATCATCCTGACAATCGTCTCATTCTATGTGACTCTTTTGAAAAGCCGGGAGCGCTGGCAGGCCGAAGAGCGGGTAAGCTATCTGTCCCGGCATGATAAACTGACCGGTCTTGCCAATCTCGAATCATTCAATGAGCATCTGGGCAGCGCACTGGAGGCCCGCAAGGAGACGGGCGACCATCTTGCCGCCATCGTCATCGACATCGACCGGTTCAAGGAAATCAATGACGCGCTGGGACACGAGGCCGGTGATTCGGTTCTGCGCCTTATCACGGAGCGTCTGAAATCCAATATTCGCGACGGCGATTTCGTCGCGCGTATCGGCTCCGACCAGTTCGCACTGACACTGTCTTCAATCAAGCGCCCGCAGCAAGCCGCCACGTTCGTCGCAACCTTGTCGGAAGCGCTCTCCACCCCGCTGTGGATTAATGGCGAGAAGATCTCCTGCTCGATATCCATTGGTTGCGCTCTCGCCTCCACTGACGCCAAAGAGATGGCCATCCTCATGCGCCATGCCAACCTCGCCCTCGCCCGCGCCAAGGCCGAGAACGGCAACAGCTACACGTTCTTTGAAGAAGACATGGACGCCGCCTTCACCAAACGGCGCGACATGGAGGCCGACCTTCGCCGCGCCATCGAATCCGATCAGTTCGAACTCCACTATCAGCCGCTAATCAACCTCGGCAAAAAAACCATCTCCGGCTACGAGGCCTTGATCCGCTGGAACCATCCAAGAGATGGCCTTATCTCGCCCGCCTACTTCATTCCACTGGCGGAAGATACCGAATTGATCGTTCCCATCGGCGAATGGGTCTTGCGCCGCGCCTGCATGGACGCGGCCGCCTGGCCAAAACCGCTCAAGGTTTCCGTTAATCTCTCGGCCGTACAGTTCAAACGTGTTGATATTGTTGAACTCGTGAAGAACGTGCTTGAAGAAACATCTCTCAACCCGTCCCGGCTCGAAATTGAGATCACCGAGAGCCTGCTGATCAGCACGACAGGAAAGGTGGCGGATGATCTCAACGGGCTGCGTGATCTTGGCGTGTCGATCGCCATGGACGATTTCGGCACCGGATATTCTTCCCTCAGCTATATCTCGAGTTTCCCGTTCAACAAGATCAAGATCGACAAATCCTTTATCGGCGCAATGATCAACGACAGCGCCATTCTGGGTATCGTCAAATGCATTATCGCCATGGGCCGCTCACTCGGCGTCACCATCACCGCGGAAGGCGTCGAAACTCTGGAGCAAAGCCGCATTCTCAAGCGGCTTGGCTGTCATCAGGTCCAGGGATTTCTCTACAGCCGTCCGGTCAGCGCGCGCGAATGTGTTGCGCAAATCCGCGATCCTCGGAGCATCGTCTGGCCGGGACGGGAATGCGCTGAAACAGCAAAAAAAATCGCCTGAGCGACCTGACGAACGGGTAGCCCGGTCAACAACGCAAAGCCATTAAAATCAGCTCTCGATGACAATTTTCGGCGCGGCGCGCGTGGAAACTTCCTGTTCGATGCCGGCCCAGGTTTTATCGGCGATCTCGCGATAGATGCCCGCCAGAGGCGAGTCCGGATCGGAAATGACGATCGGCTGGCCGCTGTCGGATTTCTCGCGAATGTCCATATGCAGCGGCACTTCACCGAGAAACGGCACGCCGAGTTTTTCCGCTTCGGCGCGCGCCCCGCCATGACCGAAAATATTCGATTGCTCGCCGCAAGCAGGGCACACGAAGTAGCTCATATTCTCAATGATGCCGAGCACCGGCACATCCACGCGGCGGAACATGTTGAGCCCCTTGCGCGCGTCGATCAGCGCCAGATCCTGCGGCGTGGAGACAATGATGGCGCCGGCGAGGGGAACCTGCTGCGCGATGGTGAGCTGGGCGTCGCCAGTTCCGGGCGGCATGTCGATCACCATAATATCCAGCTCGCCCCAGACCACCTCCTTGAGCATTTGGGTCAAGGCCGACATGACCATCGGCCCGCGCCAGATCATCGGCGTGTCTTCTTCCACCAGGAAGCCCATGGACATGACCTTGAGCCCGTAGCCTTCCATGGGTTTGAGAATATTGCCCTGAACCGGTTGCGGCCGTCCGGTAATGCCCAGCAGCCGCGGCATGGAGGGGCCGTATATATCGGCATCGAGCACGCCCACCTTGAGACCGTTGCCTTGAAATGCGAGCGCAAGATTGATCGATGTGGTCGACTTGCCAACACCGCCCTTGCCGGACGCGACGGCGATAATTTGTTTCACGCCGGGCACCCCGGCGATCTTGGGCGCGGGCGAAGCACCTGCGGCGCCGCCGCCCATCGGCGGTGGCGGCGCGCCGTTGCCGCCCATCGCGGCTGCCGCCGGGGAAGCTTGCGGCGCGGGAGGTGAAGCCGCGCCGGCCTCGCGCTCCGCCGTCAAGGTGACGCTCACCGAGCCAACGCCCGGCATTTCGTTCACCACTTTCTCGGCCGCCTCGCGCAGCGGCTCCAGTTCGCCCGCGCGCGCCGGGTCCACATAAATCGAAAAATACACCTTGTCCTTATGGATGACGATTTCCGACACCAGTTCGAGCGCAACGATATTGTCGGCGAGTTCGGGGCCCTTCACCCGTTCAAGCTCCTTGAGCACTTGGCTTTTTGTGACGCCGCTGGTGTTGGCCGCGGGTGTTTTTTTTGGCTTCTTCGCCATATGCGTTCTCCAATCCCCGCGCGCGGGGGATGTAGATTGGGACGCGCGCGCTTTTCAGGTAATTGCGTCGCGGACATTTAGCACAATTTCCGGGGAGGTAACCACGAACCTGCAATCAACGCCGGATTTTCAATCTGCCAGGACCATACAGGGACGCTCTGAATGCAGGCTCTTAACTCTATAAGAGTTCTTACTCGTCATAACCCAAACGCCTTGCCCACGGCAGCAGGACGGGCAGCACCGGCTGCATATGCTCGCGGTAGCGTTCCCAGCGGCCCCGGGCCCGCGTGTAAAGCGGCTGCGTCACCTGGTCGTAGCTGGGGGTGGTGATTCTCTTC
>JADFHH010000199.1 GCA_022567275.1 Pseudomonadota bacterium
GAATGCAGATTGATTTGCGCATTGAGGCCGAGCCCGCTGCGCACCGCCTGGCGCACACATTCCTTGTTGATGACCGGCAGCATGCCGGGCATGGCGGCGTCGACCAGGCTCACTTGAGAGTTCGGCTCCGCGCCAAATTCAGTGGCCGCCCCGGAAAATAATTTTGCCTTCGAAACAACTTGCGCATGGACTTCCAGGCCAATGACCACCTCCCAGTCACCGGTTGCGGAGCTGATCAGATTGTTTGGCGCGGCGTCACTCGCCATCATTTTTCTCCGCCAGCTTCTGCTCCTCATACTGGATGAACCAGCCGATCATCTGCCGCCACAAGGATTCCGCCAGCTCCGGCGGCAGGGCTTTTTGTTGCGCCCGCGCGCGTACCTTGTCGATCACCTGCTGAATGCGCCACGGAACCGAAGCATCATCGGGGGCGCTCTTCAACTGCCAGGCGCGATCGACGTAAGTAAAGCGCTCGGCCATCAGATCGACAAGCTCCTTGTCGATACGGTCGATCTCGACGCGCACCTCATCCATGTTCTTGCAGTCTTGCGCCTTGCGTGATGTCATGTTGCAGATTCCTCCCGTTGCTCATGCGACGCTCCACCAATCAGCCGGGCTGGGCAGTTCGCCAGCCGCGTCTTCAAGAACCTGGCCGGCCCGGAACAGGGTTTCCTCGTCAAACGCCTTGCCGATAAATTGCAAACCCAACGGCGTGCCCTCGCGCGACAACCCGGCGGGCACCGAAATTCCAGGCAATCCCGACATATTCGCCGTCACGGTGAAAATGTCATTGAGATACATTTCAATCGGATTGTCTGACTTTTCACCAATTGCGAAGGCAGGACCAGGCGTCGTGGGCGTCAGCAGAACATCGACATCCTCGAACACCTGTTCAAAATCCTGTTTGATGAGGGTGCGCACTTTTTGTGCTTTCAAATAATAGGCGTCGTAATACCCCGCCGAGAGAACATAGGTGCCAATCAGGACCCGGCGCTGGACCTCCGCCCCGAAGCCTTCAGAACGGGTGTTTTCATATTGCTCGATAATGTCATCGCCTGGTACGCGCAGGCCATAGCGAACGCCGTCATAACGCGCCAGATTTGACGAAGCTTCCGCCGGGGCGACGATATAATAGGCCGGGAGCGCGTATCTGGTGTACGGCAGGGAAACATCCATGATTTGCGCCCCCGCCCCCTTGAGCCATTCGATCCCCTGCTGCCAGAGTTTTTCTATCTCCTCCGGCATACCCTCCATCCGGTATTCCTTGGGGATGCCGACTTTCAATCCCTTCACGCCGCCGCCAAGCGCGGCTTCATAGTCGGGAACAGGCAGATCGACGCTGGTGGAGTCTTTCGGGTCATGGCCCGCCATAACCCCCAGCATGATCGCCGCGTCGCGCACGCAGCGGGTGAGCGGTCCGGCCTGATCGAGCGATGACGCGAAGGCGACGATGCCCCAGCGCGAACAGCGGCCATATGTCGGCTTGATCCCCACCGTCCCGGTCAGGGCCGCGGGCTGGCGGATGGACCCGCCCGTATCGGTGGCCGTCGCGCCAAGGCACAATTTTGCCGCGACAGCCGCCGCGGAGCCGCCCGATGAACCGCCTGGAACAAGCGGCGTGCTGGAGCCTTCCCGCCGCCATGGATTTATCACCGGGCCGTAAGTGCTGGTCTCGTTGGAAGACCCCATGGCGAACTCATCGCAATTGAGCTTGCCGAGCATCACCGCGCCGGCGTCCCAAAGGTTTTGGGTGATGGTTGACTCGTATGTGGGAATGAAACCATCGAGAATATGCGAGCACGCGGTGGTGCGCACATCCTTGGTGCAGAACAAATCCTTGATGCCGAGAGGCACGCCCGCCAATGGCCCGGCGTCGCCACCGGCGATGTTTTTGTCTGCGGATTCTGCCATCCTGAGCGCCATGTCCGGAACCGGCAAAATATAGGCGTTGAGCGCCTCGTTGCCTTTGTCAATCGCATCGATATGCGCCTTGGTGATTTCGTTGGCAGAAAAATCCCTGGCTCTTAGCCCGTCACGCGCAGCGGCCAGTGTGAGGTCGGTCAGCTTGCTCATACCAGCCTATTCCACCACCTTGGGCACGACGAAAACCGCCCCGCCCGTTCGGTTGCGTTTTTCAAAATGTCTTGCGGAGTGCCGCCGTCGGTGACCTCATCCTCGCGCATCGTCAGGGGCGTATCGATCACGCAGCTCATCGGCTCTACGCGCCTTGTGTCGACCTCGTTGAGCTGCTCGACCCATTGCAGGATTGCCGTCAATTCGCTTTGCAGCGTTTTGGCTTGCGCATCATCGACCCTGATGCGGGCCAGCCGCGCGATATGGCGCACCGTGGCGTCATCGATTTTCATGGCTTGCTAATAGCCCGAGGTTAGCCTTGGTGCAACATGACCTCGGGCTGCCGGAGCCTACAGTTCCAAAGCCTCGCCAACTTTCGGCACCACCACATTCTGCCCCGTCGCGGCGGCGAGGAATTTGTCCGCCGTCTGATCGATGATCGGGAACGTGCCGTAATGAATCGGTATGACGGTGTCGAATTTGAAATATTTCTCGCACGCCATCGCCGCCGTTCTGGCGCCCATGGTGAACCGGTCGCCGATCGGAACAAGTCCGATTTTTGGTGCGAATATTTCATTGATCAGCGCCATGTCGCTGAAAATTTCCGTATCGCCCATGTGATATATGGTTGGTCCCTCTTTCGCCCGGACCACAAGACCGCAGGCGGCGCCGAGATAGATTGGCTTGCCATCGACCATGGTGGCGGCGGAATGGCACGCCCTGACGAAGGAGATGTCATAGTCGCCCTGATCGAGCGTACCGCCGGGATTGCCCGGATCGACATTTTCCACGCCTTGGGCGTTCAGATACATGGCCAGCTCATAAGGTGCGATCACCTTGGCGCCGGTTTTTTTGGCGATCGCGACCGTGTCGCCGATATGATCGTCATGGCCATGGGTGAGCGCAATCTGGGTCACGCCGGCGCTGGCCTCGTCAGCCGGCATGCCAGAGGCTTCAAACACGCCGTTGCCCGTCAGGAACGGGTCGATCAGCAATACGCTCGATCCTGTTTCAATTCGAAAGGCGGAATGCCCCAGCCAAACCAGTTTCATTTTTTCGTCCTCCCATCAGTATTTTTTTCGAGTTGCGGTTCGTTTGTTGGAAACATGCAGTATAAGGCCCGCAATGACACAAGCGCAAATAGTCACCCTGGAACAGTTGGCCGCCACACTCGAAGGCGAAGCGCGGCTGTTGGGGCTCGATCTCGGCACCAAAACCATCGGCCTCGCGCTCTCCGACCTCTCGCGCACAGTCGCCACGCCGTTGGAAACCATCGCCCGCACTAAATTCACGAATGACATTAAACGACTCTTTGAACTCATTGAAACAATGGAGATTATAGCCCTTGTTATTGGCCTTCCCCTCAACCTCAATGGCAGCGAAGGTCCGCGCGCCCAGGCCACGCGCAGCTTTGCCAGGAACCTGACCAAACATACCAATCTGCCTTTGGTGTTGTGGGATGAAAGGCTGTCCACGGTTGCCGTCGAACGCACCCTGCTGGAGGCTGATGTCTCGCGCAAACGGCGTGCGGAGGTGATCGACAAAATGGCGGCTTCGTTTATTTTGCAGGGCGCACTGGACCGGCTGGCCAATATCGGCGCCGGGTAATCGGGAAAGACAAATGCCGATGTCGGGACTGACGATTGCAGACATTGCCGCGCTCATCTGGTTTTTTCTGCTCACGACCGGATACAGCTATGCGACCAGCCATGGAAAGCTTGCGCAGAGCGGGATTGTGCACGCCATCAACCGGCGACGGGTGGAATGGATGACCATCATGGCCATGCGTGAAAACCGGATGCTCGATGTCCAGGTTGTGGCCAATCTGTCGCGGGGTAACGCCTTTTTCGCCTCCACATCCCTGTTCATAACGGGCGCTTTGGCGGCTCTGTTCGGCAATGTCGAGGAGTTGCAGCTCATGGCCGCCAAATACCCCTTCCTGCTCCAGACGACTGTTTTTATGTGGCAGCTCAAGGTGCTGTTCCAGATGGGGATCTTTATCTTTGCTTTTTTCAAATTTGCCTGGGCATACAGGCTGTCGCACTACACCGGCATACTTATCGGCGCGACGCCAATTCCGAGCGGACGAAACAAGAAAATTTGTAATAGCCACGCGGAACGGGCCGCAGAGCTTGCCGGTCTTGTCGAGCGCCATGCCAATGGCGGATTGCGCGCCTATTATTTCGGTATCGCCGCACTTGGCTGGTTCATTCATCCGGCCCTATTCATGCTGACTATATTGTGGGTGGTCGGGGTCCTCTATCGCCGCGAGTACCGGTCCCGCTCACTCGCCGTCATCGCCGGTGATGGCGCGGCGCGGAAGTAGCGCAGGTTTAATGAATTCCGAGCCATTATGACGGGCGATTTTCGCTAATACCGACGCGATTGACCCCGAACGGAATAGGGCGCAACTCATTGCGCCACGCGGCGGTTCGAGCCAGACGAGAGGTCAAAATGGTGCGTTGTAACGCACCCTACGCTTGCTATGCCAGCGATGAGGAAGACCAAATCCGTGAACATAGGGGTGACACACGAGATGTCAGCAGCTGAGCTGTCCGAGGAAGAAATTGCACGCCTCTTCGGCGTATTGCTATCACAGCTCAAGCCGCAGCTATTTCTAGCAGATGCTCGTACGGTCGTAGCCGAGGCTGGAATCACGGGACTGAATGCTCCCCAG
>JADFHH010000200.1 GCA_022567275.1 Pseudomonadota bacterium
ATAATGTGATTACCACAGGGGCCACCGCCAATGCCTGTGCGCGCACGCTCAAGCGCGCGGGCGCGGCGCGCGTCGACGTACTGGCGCTCGCCCGCGTGACCGACCCGTTGACGCCAGGACTGTAGGAAAAATATTTAACGCGTGTAAGTGTAAAGTGAACTCTTGCGAAGGAGGCAACTTGAGCACCGCTGAAAAAACATTCCGGGCCGCACTGGTGCAGATGCGTTGCGGGCGCACGCCAGGGCCCAATCTCGACGCCGCCGAAGCGCTGATACGCCAGGCGGCAACAGGGGGCGCGGACTATATTTTGACGCCGGAAAACACCACGCTGATGGAACTTTCCACCCGCAAACTGTTCGCCAATATTACGTCCGAGGACACCAACCCGGCGGTTGAACGCTTCACAGCGCTCGCCAAGGAGCTTGGCGTGTGGCTGCATATCGGTTCCATGGCGGTCAGGCTTTCAGATACCAAGGCCGCCAACCGCTCCTTGCTGATCACACCGGGCGGTGAAATCGCCGCGCGTTACGACAAAATCCATATGTTCGATGTGGATTTGCCGGGCGGGGAATCCTATCGCGAGTCGAAGAATTTTCAGCCCGGGAACAAGGCGGTGCTGGCCGATCTGCCCTGGGGCAGGCTCGGGCTGACGACCTGCTATGATTTGCGCTTTTCCGCGCTCACCCGTGTCCTCGCCAAAGCGGGCGCAGACTTCATTTCCGTACCCTCGGCGTTCACCAGACTGACGGGCGAGGCCCATTGGCACATATTGCTGCGCGCGCGGGCGATTGAAACGGGCTGTTTTATATTCGCGGCGGCGCAGGGCGGCGATCACGAGGTCGGCCGCGCCACCTATGGGCATTCGCTCATCGTGTCGCCATGGGGCGAAATTATATGCGAAGCGGGGACCGAACCGGACGTGATCTTCGCCGATATCGAACCTGCGCAGGTGCGTGACGCCCGGGCGCGTATCCCCTCCTTGCTCCATGACCGGCCCTATGAAACGCCCACGGTTGCTGGACAAGCGCGCGTCAGGCAAGCGTCATGATCCGCTACAGTTTGAGATGTGAAAAATCGCACATTTTCGAAGCCTGGTTCGCAAATTCATCCGGCTATGACCGGCAGGTTACGCGCGGCGAAGTTGCGTGTCCGCGCTGCGGGTCGGTTAGAATCGCGAAAGCGCCCATGGCGCCGTGGGTCGCGCGGTCGGGTCAACCCGAAAAATCCGCTGGGGGCACCATCGAAACAGTACGGCAAGCGCGCAAAAAACTGCTGAAAGACGCCGACAATGTGGGCGACGAATTCGCGCGCGAAGCACGAAAGATTTACTACAAGGAATCCTCTTCGCGCGGCATCTATGGCCGGGCCAGCGACGAAGAGGCAAAGGCGTTGCGCGAAGAGGGTGTGGATTTTTACCCGCTGCCGCCATTGCCCGAGGATCATCACTAGGGCGTTTGCGTTTTTCACGGAAACGGTCAGGGCCGCGCCCGCGCAGGCCCGAACGAAGTGAGGAAGAGCCGCGAGCGAGAAAAACCAGAGCGCTTCCGTCAAAGACGGATACGCTCCGGGGTCCTGGACCCTAATTCGAGACGATCACCAGAGATATCTCGTCCTTAACCCCGTGGACCGCGCTTGTGACCGTTTTCTGCTCCCGCTCAGGGACATAGCCCTGCGCGAGCGCCAGATCGTAGGTCTCGCGGGTTATCAGCGAACTGGAGCCTAATTCCTTGTTGTGTTTTTCAAGTTTGGCGGACAGGTTTACCGGGGCTCCGATAACGGTATATTCCAGCCGTTTCTCATCGCCGACGGCGCCGAACGCGATCGGGCCGGACGCAATCGCGGCATTGACCACGAGCGGTTTAAGGCGGGGCATGGATTTCGTGGTCCGCCATTGCTTGCTTTCCGCGATAAGCTGATCCATCGCCCTGAGCGAATCGGCGGCATATGTATCGCTTGGCGAGACCACGCCGAACGTCGCCATGATGCCATCGCCGAGAAACTTGTCGATCGTGCCGCCATGTGACTGAATGATGGGCACCAGTTGTTTTTGATAATCCGCGAGCATTCCCATCAAATTGTTCGCGTCCATATCGGCGGCAAGCCTGGTAAATCCCCTGATGTCCACATTGAGCACGGCGCCAGTTCGATTGACCCCTTGTCCGGCCGAAATCTGCTCCTCGGAACCCTTGATCAGGCTGGCGACGTTTTCGTCGAAGAAAGACGACAAATCCTGCGCCGCGGCCTGATCGGTAACCGCGCGCACCAGCAGGCGGTGGGCCCGGTTCAGGGCCAGGGCCAATATGGCCGTCACCACCAGAATTGAAATGATCTTGTCGAATTCGGCGCCCAGCAAAATGGTGTTGCTGGTCAGATATTGCACGTAATCGCGCGTGATCATGTTGCTCTCGGGATCGGACATGGTGACGAACAAAATCATGCCTGACCAGCCCGCCGCCGCGGCCAGGCCGGCGGCGGCGACGAATCGGGCCTGGAAACGCAGCGTCCGCAGCGCAATGAATATGAAAATGTAAAGCAGGGTCGGCGCTTTGAGATAGAAAGAGGGGGGTTGATCGTACTGGATATGGAAACTCCAGATCAGCACCATCAACAGCGCCATATCGATAACGATCGAAAGATAGACGGCCCAATTGGGCAGACCCCGCCGGGCGGCCCAGACAAGACCCACTAAATTGACGATAAGATAACATACGAGTGCTGTGGGTACGGGCGAAAACGCCGTGCCGGCATCGGTTTTGGGCGAGATCAGATAAAGCGTCCCGAGGATCGCCACGACGCCGAGCTGAATGACCTTGACCAGCACCTCGCTCGAATTGTCCTGCTTCAGGATCGACTGGCTGATGCGCGAAGGCAACGCCGGGGGCTTTTCCCTGAAGCCGAATTCCTTGAGGATTTGCCGCGGCTGCATATTGAACCCTGTCATTCTCCCGCTCCTTTTCCGCAAGATATCGATTCCATGCGGCAGTCTATTTGCCTGTCGCCTCGCGATAAGCGTTCCTGGCCGGCGTGGACAAATATTCAGCTAATTTGTTGAACACAGGTCCGAGTTTTTTTTCGATCTTGTCAGGGCGATTTGCGCCTTTCTTGGCGATTGCCAGATCGAGTTCGTTGGCGAACAGAATCTCGCACAAGTTGCGTGTGTCCGCGTCGCTGACCACTATCGTATCATCGCCGAACCTGCTGACGATCAGGTTCGAGCCCAGTGTGTCGAGAAATTGATCGCGCTCCATGGCCGAAAACAGATAGGCCAGCCGCTCCGCCTGTTCGCCGACGATAGCGCGGACAGGTTCGCGTTGCGATGGCGCCAGACAGGCGGTTTCGAACGCGGCCGTGCCGTAAACGGAGTGCATCAGTCCCGCGACCGCGACCGGTTGTTCGTGATGCCACCGCGCTAACAACCGGTAAGTTGCCAGCAAATGTTCCAGCAAAGTTCGCCCGGCCCGGTGCGCAATTGTGTCCGCACCCAACTCCTTGAGGAAGGAAACGGCGGCTTTAGGCGGTGCAACAGCGCTTTCCATCGTGCCTGGAACCTCGGGACCATCGGCTGAACTTAGCGTCAATCGTCTGCTTTGAAGGGTGTTCAAAACCCTGTCAATTAGTATTGTCTGGTATCGCCGATAATAATAGTGGCTGGAGTCCCCCTGATGCCGAATATCATTCTGGTCTATCAACCGACCAAGATGGACATGGCCGATTACCGGACGATAGCCTCAGGCATCGCCAGAAAACGGCCGGAAATAACAACATTTATCGTCGATACCAAGGAGTTGAACTGGGCTGACGCGGCCCGCGTCGCGAAAACTCCGACACTGACGGTGTCGCCGCTGCCGATCAAGAAATTCAGGCCGCCGCGCGGGCCGGTATTCGAAGGTTACGAATGGCCCAAGAGCCAGCAAAATGCATGGCTCAGGGAAAGTGGCGTGCCGGTGCCCGACTGGGTTGAGATCACGCCGGATGTGAAACTCGACCCCGGGGAGTTGGGTCCATATGTGGTGGTCAAACCGGAAATGGGCCGAAAAGGTGCGGAAATTTTTGTCAAACGCGCCGGACGCGTGCGCTATAAACCGCGCGACGCATATCCTGAGCATCATCCCGGCTCCAGGGGAGCGATGCTGGCGCAGCGCTTCGTTTACACCGGACGCTGGGCGGTCAATTACCGGGTCGTCACCTTGTTCGGCAGGGCGCTGTTTTGCTGGCGATGCGAACTCGACCACTCTTTTCGGCCGCTGAATTCACGTTACGACTTTCCCGGCGACGGCGTCTCCATCGTTTCGAACAAGAAATCGTCACACTATACGCTCGCTTACGACAAGGATGTGATTGCTTTGGCCGAGCGTGTGCACGACGTGTTTCCAAAGCAGCCGATGTTAGGCAGCGATATCGTACGCGACATCGAAAGCGGCGAACTTTTCGTACTGGAAGCAAGCCCGCGCGGCGATGCCTGGTTAATGTCGTCCGATACGGGGAGAGAAATACAGGCAGCCAACGGCATCGATCTCACCAATCAGTTCGGCGCCCTTGAAATCGCCACCGACGTGCTGATTGAAAAGACGCTCGAGGCGGCGCGCTAGTGGATTGACCGAGACAAAAGAATCCCACTGCTAAAAGCAGGTAAGGCGTTGTTTCTCCTATTTTTTCAATCCAGTTATAGAAGGTGAAGTGGGTTTGATTTGTTCGATTCATCCCACTAGAACGGGGTGCTTTTAGGT